>DASXPZ010000665.1:0-8060 GCA_036493275.1 Pirellulales bacterium | reverse complement strand
GGGATTTTCGTTCTCGTACTCTTCCAGCAGTCTTCGCGCGTCATCGAACGAGCCCTGCCTTGCCATCCTATCCGCTCGCTCGCAGACGACCTTCCATCTTGGCGATTGGGCCTGGAGCGCGTGCTGTTCTTTGCGACGCTTTACCCGCTTTTTCTGCTGCTGCTGTTTTTCCTTGCGACGAGCTTTGTTGTTTCGCGACATGTCGCCTCCGTGCCGTAACTGAATCCTTCGAACGAGCCTTGCCGAAGTTGAGGCTTCGTGCGGCGCTGCGACCATTGTAAACTTGAACGCGCAAGGTGCAAAATGGCTTGCGCCGCGACCGCATTTTTTTGCCCCGCCGACATGTCGACCATTGGGACTGGCCCCCGCCGCAATGGACCAGGAAAACGCGCCGCGCAAACGACGCGGCAGGTCGGAGCCAGGGCAAAATCGTGCTCGAATTACGCAGATCTCGAGTCAGCGGCTCCATCAATTTGCAATCGGCGCGCGGTGGGAACAGAATAGGGCAGATGCCCGCCCGGCGCCGTGACCGCCGCCCGAGTGCAGCCTTTTAAATATTTTTTGATACCTCCCGCCAGCAGACTCACACCGTCATCCCATCAGGAGCATCCCTGCCGTGACTGAACCTGCACGCCCACGTCCCACGCCTTCTCCTAATCGGCGAACCTTCCTGAAGGCCTCGGCTGCCGCGGTGGCCGCCCCCACGATTGTCCCCGCCACCATTTTTGCCAAAAACGGCCAGCCGGCGCCGAGCGATCGGGTGGTGGTCGGTTCGATCGGCGTTGGCGATCTCGGCCGGCGTCATCACCTATCAGGTCAACTAATCCCCAACAAGCGCGTGCAGATGGCCGCGGTCTGCGATGTCGATCGCGATCACCGCGATCAGGCCGCGCTCGACGTGCTCAACCGAACCGGCAAGAAGGTGGACATCTACAAAGACTTCCGCGATCTCTGCGATCGACAAGATATCGACGCCGTCTTGATCGCCGTGCCGGATCACTGGCACGCGCTGACTTCGATCTACGCGATGGAGTCCGGCAAAGACGTCTATTGCGAAAAGCCGCTCACGCTGACGATCGACGAAGGGAAGAAGATGGTCGAAGTCGCGCGTCGCTACGGCACGGTCTTTCAGACCGGCAGCCAGCAGCGCAGCGACAGGCGCTTTCGCCAGGCGTGCGAGCTGGTGCGCAACGGCAAGATCGGCAAGCTGCAAACGGTCGACACGTACATCGGCGACATCGATTCCGGCAATTGGCAGCCAGTTACCACGCCACCGGCCAATCTCGATTGGAACTTCTGGCTGGGCCCCGCGCCTTACGCTGATTACTCGCCCAATCGCTGCCACTACCAGTTCCGCTGGTTCAGCGATTACTCGGGCGGAAAGATGACTGACTGGGGCGCGCATCACAACGACATCGCCCAATGGGGCATCGGCGCCGACGGTAGCGGCCCGGTCAAGGTCGTGGGCAAAGGCGAGTTCTACGAAAACGGTCCGCACGACGTTCCCGGCACGTTCGACGTGACGTACACGTACAAAGACGGTGTCACGCTCACCTGCCACGCCAAGGGCGAAAACGGCGTCAAGTTCACCGGCGCCGACGGCTGGATCTTCGTCAGCCGCGGCAAGATCGAGGCCTCGAATCCGGACGTGCTGAAAACCGAGCTCACGGACAAAGACGTCCGCTTGTATTCGAGCGACCATCATCACAACAACTGGCTCGATTGCATCTACACCCGCAAGCTGCCGATCTGCGACGTCGAGGTCGGCCATCGTTCGGTCACGATTTGCCATTTGGGCAATATCGCGATCAAACTCGGCCGGGAGTTGAACTGGGACCCGGTCAAGGAAGAGTTCGTCGGCGACGAACAGGCGCAGCGCCTGTGCAGCAAGCCGATGCGGGCGCCCTGGCATTTGTAAGCCGATCTCGCGGCCTGCGCGGCGAACCTTGTCTCCGCTGCGGCCGCGATGAAAACGATTTTTTCATTCGCACAATTTTTCAACGCATACCCGACTGCAACGAGGACATAAATACTCATGGACAACGTCACGCAACTTTGCGAGCAACTTGGCTCGGACGATCAAACGAAGGCCTTTCAAGCCCGCCGCGGCTTGTGGGTCTTGATTTCGGCCGCCGGCGCGCCGGGCAAGGAGTCAGACCGCACCGTATTGGCTTCGGCGCTGGCCGGTGAACTGGTCGCCAAGAACGAGCAAAAGGAAGAAGACAAGAAAAAGAAAAAGGAAGAGAAGACTCCCAAGCTGAACGCCAAGGCGCGAAATCAGATCGCGCTTCTGCTCGCTGATATCGCCAACGACCCGGAAATTCCGGCGCTGATCGAAACGCTGGGTGATTTCGACGTTCGCGAGAACGCGCGGTTTGCCTTGGCGCGAATTCCTTCGGCCGCCGCCACGGCAGCGCTGGCCGAGACGGCCCAAAAGGCCGTCGGCGTGGAATACCGAGTCGGCGTCCTCGGCTCGCTCGGCCGCCGCTCGGGCAGTGTCGCCACGGACGCGCTGAAGCAAGTCGCGGACGACACCGGCGTCGAAGTCCGGCTGGTGGCCGCGGAATCGTTGGCCGAACAGCCTGACGCGGCCGGCGACGCGATCATCGCCAAGATCGGCAAGGAGCTGGGCGCGACCAACCCGCGCGCGGCGAAGCGGACGAGCATCGCGCGGTTGCAATTGGCGCAAACGCTCGCCAAGGCGGGGCAGAAGGACGCGGCCCGCGGCATCTATCAATCGATCGCGTCCGACGGCGCCGATGACGCGCAAAAGAACGCGGCGAAATCGGCGCTGACGCAGTTGGGCTAAGCTCCAATTCGTTTGAAATTCAGGCTCCCGCTAAGCCCAGCGTCGCGAAACGCGCTGCGGCTCGGCGGGGGCCTTTTTGCGCGCTCTCCCACCGTCTTTGCGCTCTCGACTTCTCGACTGCGGGAATTTTCTGGCCCTGGCGCGCATCTAAAGGGCAATGGCCGCATTTCGGCCCCAATGCAGTCTGAGGGAGAACCGTCGATGCCACGCTATGCACTGCAAGTGCTGTTTCTCCTTGCGCTTCTAATGATCATCGGCTGTGGCGAAGCTGTCCGGAAATCTGCGCCAACGAGCGCTGACGCTTACCCAAGCAGAGCCGGAGAATCGACCGCGACAAGGGGCGAAGCTGGGCCGCCCGCTAGCGGCATTGGCGGCAAAGAAGTCGCGGTCGCCTCGAACGCGCCTGCGCCTGGCGCTAATCGCAAGATCATCTTCACGGCCCGGATTGAATCGGTCGTCGAGAATTTTGACAACATTCCCACCAAACTAGCCGAGCTGGTGAAACAAGCGGATGGCTACGTCGCCGATTCGAGCTTGTCCGGCTCGACTGGCCGCAACCGGAGCGGCACGTGGAAAATCCGCGTCCCTGTCGTCCGTTTCGACGAATTCGTCAACCAGGCCAAGGGAATCGGCGAACTGGTCAGCGCCAACACGCAATCGCAAGACGTCAGCGAGGAATACTACGACGTCGACGCCCGCATTCGCAACAAGACGAAAGAAGAAGAACGGTTGCTCAAACTGCTGGACGACCGGCCGGCCAAGCTCGAAGAAGTGCTGACCGTCGAACGCGAGCTCTCGCGCGTGCGGGAAGAAATCGAGCGGATGCAGGGCCGAATGCGTGTGCTCACGGATCAAACGTCCCTGACCACCGTCGAGATCACGATTCGCGAAATGCAGAATTACGAGCCGCCGCAATCTCCCACGTTCTTGACGCGCGTCGGCCGGGCTTTCCTGGGCTCGACATCGGGAATCAAGTCGACCTTCGAGTGGATCGTGATCCTGTCCGCGAAGTTGATCCCCTGGCTATTCGCCATCGCGCTGGCGATCTGGCTCTTCTTTGCCGTTTTACGAATCGTCAGCCGACGCTGGTAAGTATTGAAATCCAGCAGGTCTGCTTCGTCACACCACGGGGATGCGTGAGCTACTGGCTACTTGTTGTTGCATTGGGTGCGATGCTCGACGAGAATGGACAGCGGCCAACGACGCGCAAAGGAAGGTGGCCAAGACGGCGCTGTCTCAGTTGGGCTAAGCGTATTGCGGTCTGGAAATCCATCGCCGGCTACAGTAGTTGGCAGCGCAAGAAAACGAGCTATCGCAGAAGATCGGAAGAGCGAGGCTCCCTACTAGCTGAGCGCCGCAAATGCGTTTTCCTAAATGAACGAAGCTGATACAACGCCGTTGCTTGCCACCTATTACGAAGTTGGCGTTGACCGCAAACGCCGCTACGAGTTGCGGACCGACGTCATTCGTGTCGTGGAGACTCGGACGCTTCGCTATACGGCAGATCAGACGATTCCACTAAGTCGAATCGATCTCCACTTTATTCGAGCACATGTTCGCCATCGTTTTTGCATCCCAATTCTTTTTTTGGCAACGATCGCTCTATTCGTTTGGTGGTATTTAAGGTTTCGCGTAGGGCTTGCTGCAACGGACGACGGGCCGCTTTTCTTACTAGTATTGGCCATTGTTTCATTCCTTGTCGGCGGAGCACTTTTTAAAAAGATCGAGTATGCTCAATTCATGTCGGAAGCTAGAGTTTGCGTTCTGGTCATCGCGCGCTCCGGACCGGAGCGAGCCAATTTCGACAGCTTTGTAGCTCGCATTCTGGAGCAGATTCGAATTGTTCGGGGCGAATCTTGAATGCACGGCGCGCGTTAGCTGCCGGCCGTGGTTGCATCGGCGGCGTTGCTCGGTGAGAATCATTCGCTCGGCAATACTCATTGCGCTCGATTCGGATTGCTTCTGCTCGGAGAGTTCTCATGCAACTTGGGTTTGTGACGGCCATTCTGCCCGATCTCGGCTTCGACGAAGTTCTACAATTTGCGGCGGCTGAAAAGTTCGACTCGGTCGAAGTAATGTGCTGGCCGGTCGGCAAGGCCGAGCGAAAATACGCCGGCGTCACCCATCTCGACGTGAGCGATTTCACCCAGGCCGCCGCCGACGACATCAACGCCCTCTGCCAGAGGCGCGGCGTCGCTATCTCGGGCCTGGGCTACTACCCGAACATCCTTTCGGCCGACGTCGAGGAGGGGCGCGTCGCCACGGCGCATTTGAAGAAAGTGATCCAGGCGGCGCGGCTGCTCGGGCTGCAAAATGTCAACACGTTTATCGGCGCCGACCATCGCGCCAACGCCGACGTCAACTTCGCTAGCTTTCAGAAAGTGTGGCCCGACCTGATTCGCTTCGCGGAAGACCACGTCATCAAGATCGGCATCGAGAACTGCCCGATGCTCTTTAGTTGGGACGAATGGCCCGCCGGCAAAAATCTGGCCTACTCGCCGGCCGTCTGGCGGCGGATGTTCGACGCGATTCCTTCACCCAACTTCGGGCTGAATTACGATCCATCCCACATGGTGCTGCAAATGATGGATTACCTGCGGCCGATTTACGAATTCCGCGAGCGGATTTTTCACACCCACGCCAAAGACATGAAGCTCGACCGGCAAAAGCTCGACGATCGCGGCGTGCTGGGGCTCGGTTGGAGCACGCCGAAGATCCCCGGGCTCGGATCGATCGACTGGAGCGCCTGGATCAGCGCCCTTTCGGACGTGGGTTACCGCGGCGTGGTTTCGGTCGAGGTCGAAGACGATTCGTTCCGCGACACGCTCGACGCCCGCAAGCAATCATTGCGGATTTCCAGAAACGTGCTGCGCCCGCTTATCGGCTAACCACGACGATTTTCCCGAGTAGACGTGATTAACTACTCGCGCTGCGATAACTTGCCAGCGCCCGGATGAACATCCAGCGCGAGCCGGCCAGGCACACCGCGGTGGCCAAGAGGGCAAAGACGGCCAGCGGCCAGTGCTGCGCATCGAGCGGATGCGCGAGCAATTGGGCCGGCACGTTCACCACCACCAGGATCGGAATCAAGAACGTAAACGTCCATTGTAGCGGCGTGCCGATCGGGCCTTCGTAAATCTCCATCGGGTAGCGCGAAAAGTTGGTGATGTAGAACCAGAAGTCGTACAAGTTCTGGTTCCTCCCCATCCACACGCTGACGCTCGACAGCACGATCATCAGGCTGTAATAAATCGCCGTGCCGCAGAGGACGTAGAGCGGATAAAGGATCCATTGCGCCAGGTGGGGCGGCTGGTCCAACTGGCCCAACGAATAGGCCAACAGCGCCAAGGCGAAGACCGCGTTCGAGAGGGTCGACCATTCGATCTTCGTCAGCGAAATCAGGAATTGCGTGTCGATGGGTTTCAGCAGGGCGAAATCGAGATTGCCGGTGCGAATCAACTCGCTGAATTCGCTCAAGTTCGGCATGAAGAACGCGCCGACCAGACTGTTGATCAACCACGTCGTGGCCAGAAAGATAAAGAACTCGTGCTTTCCCCAGTCGCCCGACTCTCCGATCGACGGCGTGAACCGGAAGATCAACAGATAAAACGCCAACTGCATGGCCACCCAGGTGAGCGCCGCGACGCAATCGACGATAAAGTTGGCGCGAAACGTCATGTCGCGCACCAGGCTGTTGCGGGCGAATGTCAGAAATACGCGGAGATAGGCGGTCACTTTGCTCCTCATCCTCCAAAAGCGCTATAGCGCTTCAGCCCGCGATGCAGTGCATAGCGGCTGGCGGCCATGAAGAACAGCACCCAGCCGACTTCGATCGCCAGCCCTCGCGCAAGCGCCACGCCTTGAATCTTTCCCAAAAAGACCGCCACCGGAAAGTAGGCCAGGTAGGGGAGCGGCAGCAGGTCGACCATTCGCTGCGCGCCTTCCGGCAGAATATCGATGGGGAACATCTGCCCCGAGATGAAAAAACTGAACAACTGGTAAACGAACAACAGCGAGCTGACCTCCAGAAACCAAAAGCCGATCATGCCGATCATCGCTTCGAGAAAATAGCCCAGCAAAAACGCCAACGCCAGCGACGTCAGGAAGGCTGCCATCGTCAGCGGGTCGGGCCAACCGGCAAAAAAACCGCGGCACAGATAAAACACCAGGGCAAAGGGCGCCGCAGCCACCAGGTAATAAACCAGCTTGTGCGCCACGCGCATGAGAAGATGAAAGCCGATCAAGTCGATCGGCTGCACCAGGAATTTTTTGATATCGCCGGTGCGGATTAGTTGGGCGATCGAGGTCGATAGCCCCGGCATGCTCGAAAAGGCCCGGCTGATGTTCGTCAGCAGCAAGTAGGCGATCATCTCGTTGTATGTGTAGCCGCCGATCGTCGTGCTGTTGCCCGCCGCGTAGACGGCGTCCCACAGAAAAATCTGCGTGATGAACGGCAAAAACCGCATCAACGTGCCGAGCGCGAAATCGCCGCGATAGACGAGCCGCTCTTCCAGGCAGATCCGGAGAACTGTCCACCAAACCATGACACGCGCGTGCATTTCGACTCAGCCTTTCAGAGACTAAACGACGCGCGCGGCGATGGCGTCCGCGTCGCGATCTTTGGCCGCTTGCTCGCCAGTTAAGGCGAACATCTCGGCAATCACGTCTTCCAGCGGCGGATCTTCCACACTGACGTCTTCGATCGCGTGCCGCGCCAGAATGCCGGCCAGTACGTCCGGCACCTTCCGCCGCTCCACGCGCAGTTTGATCTTGGGCGCCTGCTCTTCGATCACTTCGCCATATTGGGCCAGGTCGCTCGGCAGCGCCTCGTCGTCGGCAAACAGCAGCGTAATCACCTTGTGGTTGCTGAACCGATCGATAATGCCCGACAGCGAGCCGTCGTACATGATTCGCCCATGAGCGATGATCACCACGCGCCGGCAGAGCGCGGCCACGTCTTTCATGTAGTGGCTGGTGAGCAGGATGGTGATCTTGCGCAGTTGCTGGTAGTGCCGCAGGAATTTTTGAATGTTGTGCTGAGCAATCACGTCGAGCCCGATCGTCGGCTCGTCCAAAAACAGCACCTCGGGCGAATGGAGCAAGGCGGCGATCAATTCCATCTTCATCCGCTCGCCCAATGAAAGCTCGCGCACCGGTTGCTTGAGCAGTCTGCGAACGTCGAGCAGATCGACCAGCTCGTCGCGCGTGCGGTCGAAGCGTTCCGGCTCAATCATGTAGATCTGCTGATGCA
>DASXPZ010000664.1:0-5707 GCA_036493275.1 Pirellulales bacterium | reverse complement strand
TACACGCTGACCAAAACGGCGTCAACCAATCCGATCATCGGACGAATCGTGGAGTGGGTGAAGACCGGTTTCGTCCGCGTCAAGATCGACGTCGTCCAAATTTGATTTGTTCAGCGCTGCCGCGCTGGAAGTGGTCTCGATCGTCCAGCGATTGGGCAAAGCAGTTTTCGAAAACAGAGAGAGCGTCGAAACAAGGGAGTCAGCGGGGCACCGCTGAACAAAAATGGCACTCAATACAGCCAAAGCTACCACTTATCTCAATACCTTGACGGCGAAATTCGACATCTCCGCCAAGAGCTATACGCCGTTCTATCCAAACCTTTGCACGATCGTGCCGAGTCGGCGTCGCGCTGAAAACTATACGTGGCTGGGCGCCGTGCCGGGCATTCGTGAGTGGATCGGCGAGCGTCAGTTCCAAGAACTGGGCGCCGCAACCTACCTGCTCAAAAACAAGCTCTGGGAAACGTCGCTGGGCCTGGAGCGCGAAGATATCGAGGACGATATTCTCGATCAGTACGGGCCGGCCTTCGACAGCATGGGCATTGAGTCCGTGGCCCATCCTGACGAATTGTTCTTCCAGGTCCTGCTGGCCGCCGCATCGACTCCTTGCTTCGACGGCCAATACTTCTTCGACACCGATCACCTGTGGAACGACTCCGGGACCCAGTCGAATTCGATCACGGTCAGCGGCAACACCGACCCGAACAATCCGACTTCCACGGAATTCAAGAAGGCTTTCAACGCCGCGCTGCTGGCGATGATGAGCTTCAAGAACGACAAGGGGAAGCTGCTGAATCGCCCGACACTCGGGCCGGTCGGTGATCTCGTCGTTTTGGTGCCACCGACGATGTGGCAAGCTGCGGCCGAAGCGGTCCAGGCTGTGATCATCAACAATACGACCAACGTGTTGATCTCGACGCCGAAGATCATCGGAAGCGAATACCTCACGGCCACCAACCAGTTCTATCTGTTCCGCAACGGCGGTCCCATCAAGCCCTTCGTTTTCCAGGCGCGCCGCCCGGTGCAGCGCACGATGAAGGGGATGGACGATCGCGAATTCCGGAAGGTGAAGTTCATGGCCGACGCCCGCTACAACCTCGGCTACTTGCTGTGGTGGCTCGGCGTCCTCGTCACACTTTCGTAGGCGGCGACGGCCGCCGGCGTGTGCAGCGTTGCCACGCTGTTTAGAAATCACGCTCGCGTTGCTCGCTTCTGCCAGCGAGCAACGCGAGCGGTCCATCAAACACAGCGCGGTAGCGTTGCACCAAAAATGCCTAACGTTATGTTGATGCGAAGTTGGCCCGGCAATTTTCGTCGGACCTTTCGCAATGAGGAAGGAATCGCCTCGGTTATGGCCTTCACGCCAGGCCAGCCCGAGATCCTCACTGATGAAGAATTCGAAGCCGTGCGCGGCGATATTGGCAGGTCGCTGATTCTGGTTGAACCCAACGAACGCGGCATTCCGATCCCGTTCACGCCGGAAGAGACCGAAGCGTACCTCGCCGGCGATCCTCGCGCGCTGGCCGCCGCCAAGAAAGCGATAGCCAAGCGACGCGCCGCCGCCAAGAAGAAAGCCGACGAGACGGCCGGCGCAGGCGAGGGCCTGGACGACGATCCGATTCTCGACGAATCGGAAGACGAGCCCGATCCGGAAGACGCCGATCTGGACGAGTGATCCATGCCGCTGACCGCGAGACAGCAAATCGAATCGCGCCTGGCGCGCGGAGTCATCGCGTCGCCGCAGTTTGCCGAGACGGTGGTGTGGTGGCCCAAAGGGGTAGAGGCCGACGCCGTCACGATCGAGACTGCCTTCGTCGATCGTATCCATGAGGAAGGGACCAACGAAGCCGTTGGCGACGGAGCGACGCCGCGCGATCCCCACGGGCTTCGCAAGCGCGTCACCTATATGCTCGACATTCCAGCCGAGCATCAGACCGGGGATGGCGACGTCTTTATTGTCCAGCCCGAGGGCTGGAAGATGCAGTTCGTGCGGAGCGAGGGGCGCGATAGCGCCAAGCAGACGCTGCGGATTGTCTACACGATTCCAGGGCACACCCGGACGCCGGTCCTCAGCCCCAACGCCCGCGCCACGTTTAACAAGTCAGTCTAATGGCCGTTCCCGCCGCCAATTCTTCGCTTTCGCGCCCAATCGAGGCGTTGGTCAATACATTGGCCGACAGCGCCACGTTCCGATCTCTCGTTGGAGCCGTCGACGCGGACGGCGCCAAAACCAAAATCTTCTATCCGGCGGTCGATGACTCACTCGACAGCTCCGACAATCTGATCAATGGCCGGCCTCGGGCGATCATCAATCCGCCCACTTCGTGGATGAAGTCTCGGCTGGGCGGCGATTATCAATGCGTCGGCAACGTCTGGCTCAGTTTCGAAATCGATCCCATAGGGGACACGTTCGAAGAACAGGCCATGAACCTCTGCAACACGCTGGGCGCCATCATCGACGAGATGTGGGACCTGGCCGAAAGCCGCAGCGGGCCCTATCTGAACATCGTCGAAATCGCCCTGGCAGACGGACCTGGGCCAAACACTCCCGAAAACGACCGCGGCGAATCGTTCCAAGGCGCCATCTATTCCATCGGCTGGCAGTAGCCGGGACCGCCCGGCGGCGGATTCGGCGTTACCACGCCGGTGGCGAATCAACGCTCGCTTTGCTCGCTTGAACTGCGGAAGAACTTTCGGCCCTCCATTTGTAGAAACCTTCGGGCTTCCATGATCGATCTAGATCCCAAACGAAGCAACCAGCGGGGTACCGCTGAATGAAAAGGTATGTCGTTCCGGATCTCTACGTCGAGATCATGCTTTCGGACCGGCTCTACGATCTGGTCGGTGGGTTGAACGCCCGCGGGCAGCTTCGGGTGTGGAACAACATCGCCAAGAGCGCGATGAGCGAAGAGTTGGTCAAGCACCACAAGCGACGCATTCCAGGCCATTTCAAGCGCGGCGCCGCTTCGAAATACGGCTACATGCGGCGGACCGACAAGTACCAACAGATCAAATTCAAGATCTGGCGCAGCGAAACGGACCTGGTGAAGACCGGCCGAACACGCTTGTTCATTACCGCCGGCCGTCAGATTCGGATTGTCGGAGGCGCCAGCTCGTCCAGGACGTGGGGCGCCATCATCGGTCAGCTCGTGATGCGATTGCCTTTCCCAGGGACGCGAGAAAATCCGCTCTCCAAGGGAGTTAGCATCAACCAAATGAAAAAGGAAATCACGGCCACCACCGATGAGGAGCGCTCCGACATGCAATTCGGATTTTTGGATCGCGTGCAGCAAAAGTTCGCCAAATTTGAGGGGGGACAGCGCATGTTCTACAGGTCCAAATAACCGGGGACGCCCGGTATGCGTGTGCAGCGTTGCCACGCTGTTTAGAGATCACGCTCCCGTTGGTCGCTTGTCAAACGGAGTGAGCAACGCGAACGAATTATTGGAGTCAGCGCGTTAGCGTTGCACGAAAATGGCCCTTTGGAACCGCTATTCCATCTTTCCCGCCCGCGTGGGCGATCTCCTGCTGCGGCAAATCGGCTCCGCGGACTTGCGCAGCGCGACGAACAAGAGCGAAGTCACCCCCGGTGGGGCTGTGGATCGATCGGCTGTCATCACGGCCTACGCCGACCCCATGAGCACGTTCAAGACGCCTGACTTCGGTGTAATGACCGGCGCGACGTTCATTTCCTTGCTGACGGGCTACATCTTCGACACCACAGCCGAAGTGGCTACCGCGTCGACGCTCTTGCAATTGCAGCAGCGGCTCGATGGTGGTCTTTTCACCGGGGCCGGCGCCAACATCTTACTGACTTCACAAAAAGGTTTTGCGGCGGTCACCGACATTTCGGCCAGCCAGGACGATCCGGCGGGCGCCGCAATTTCGATCGACGTCTGGCACTTGTCCACCGATGGCCTGACCATCCCTGTGGTCGCGACATTCTCTCAGAACCTGACCAGCACGCCGGCCTATAACGGATTCTGGTACCTGGGCCCAATTTTCATCGGCGATCCGGCGGGATCCCCTTTCCGACTCCGCGGCGTGCAGCGCGTCACTATCAACCCCGGCCTGCAATACACCGTCAAACGGGCAGATGGCAATCCATTCGCCGCCATTGGCTCAATCGTCCGGCGCAACCCGGAGATCCGCGTGACTCTCTCCGATCCACAGCAACTCTACGCCTCTGGAATCGGTGGAATGTCACTATTCGGCAAAGCGATCACGGCCGGGATTCGCATCGCCTGCTACTTCCAGGCCGGCCTTCACGGCGGCCAGCGCGTCGATGAAGGCACCGCGGCTCATTATCGATTCACCGCCCAGACCGGCGACATGCAAGTCGATCAGGTAAGCGTCCAGGAAAATGACGACGCGACAGTCGACCTAGTGGTGCGACCGACAGGCACGCTGACCTTGGCCGCGCTGAACATCATTCCATAGCCGCCAAGCGGCGGCGGCGCTGTGCGGCGTTGCCACGCCGGATACTTCGAGCCGCTCCCGTTGGTCGCTGATTTTAGAAAGTGTGAACGAAGATGACGGAAGACGGACCATGCCTGCGGCCAGGTTGCGAGGGGCACGTTCACGCCACTGAGCAGACGCAGGGAACTGAATGGCACTGCGACACCTGCGGCGCGTGCGAAACGGTCCAGTCGCCCGAGCAGATCGCGGTCGGGAAGCCCCGACAGCCTGTGCAGCGGTTCCCCGCTGGCAGTGAATCACCGCTCCCGTTGGTCGCTGACAAAACCAGCGAGCAACGCGAGCGAACCACAGAATTCGACGCGGAAGCGTCGCACTAAAAGTTCCGCCCCTCGGCGGCAGAGAGTTTTTGGTATGGCCGTTTTACTCACGGGCGCCGGTGGGCTGTTCACCCGGCTGGGCAAGCTCATCCGCGCGATCAATGTCACGAACGAGTTTCGTGGCGGATCGGGATCGGCCCTCACTGAGGATCTGCCGACACTGATTGACACGGCGATTTCGCAGGTCGATGGCGCGAGCGTGGAAATCCGGAACACTTATGGTGGGCTCCTCCCGGCGCTGACTCAGCAGATAGGCGGAATCGACACCACGCCGCAGGCTTTGCAAGCGGCCGCTCAAGCGCTGCTCATTCAGCAAGTCAATGATGACACGCCGCTGGTCTCGCTGGACATTACGACAGCGATCAGCGAACTCATCACGCAAATGCTGGCCGGCGCATACTACGTGACACCATGCGCGGTCAGCGCCTCGGTAACGCCTGGCGGAGGGAATGTGGGCAATGGCGTTCTCGTCGTGAGCATGAAAGACGCTAATGGATTTGCGCTCGAAAACGCGCTCGCCGAGACAATTTATTTCACCCCCTCCAGCGCCACGCAATGGGGAGCCCGCGGTGAAGTTGCGGCTTCGGCGCGACTGTCGCAAACTTGGCCGCTCGGATCGGGATCCAACAAAACCTATACCACGCTCGACGCAATCAGCCCGTCCAACAAGATCACAAACGGCTCATTCGAAACATTCACCGTCGCGAACACACCCGATAGCTGGGTGCTGCAAAGTGGCGTGGCAGGCTCAGAATTCTTTAGCGAGGCGACCACAGTCTTTGCTGGCGCCATGGCGATCCGGTTGGCCGGCAGCGCGACGCTGGCCGACTTGCGACAAATCATTACCGGGCTGAAAGCAAAGACGCCCTATGCCCTGAACTTGTTTGGCCGAGTCAGCGCAGCCCCTTCCA
>DASXPZ010000663.1:0-3551 GCA_036493275.1 Pirellulales bacterium | reverse complement strand
TGGATGGAACGGCGTTAACGGGCGAATCTGCACTCGTCTCGCGCGGCGTCGGCCCCGGGTACCCTCTGGGTGCGGTTCGTTTCCGCGAACCACCTTCTCCCGGTGGGAGAAGGGTTAGATGGTTCGCTCTTCTGCTGAATGCTCATAGCGAACGCCGACGGCAGGATTTATTGGGCGTCGCTCTGCGCCTCTTGCTAAGTCACTTCCGCGCATCGGCCGATTCTGGTCCCGCTTCGTCAACTTGCCAGGCGTCGATTCCTTTTTCGGTCGCTACCATCAGCGCGCCGCGGCCTTCGATCGTGGCGACGGTCAGGCCGCTGATGGCTGCGCCCACATTAAAATGGTCGACCAAGCGGCCGTCGGCGTCGAGGAAGTGAATCGAGCCGTCGGCGCCCGCTACGATCCACCAATTGTTGTTTCCGACCAGGCGGCCGGCGGCCAACATTTCGAGCGCTGGGTTGGGCTGGACACCGACCGGTAAGTCGTACGCCCACAACAGTGCTCCGGTCGGAGTCAGTCCGACGACGCTTTCGACTCCCACCTTGCTCGCGGCGACGCAGCAGTAGTCCGACTGGCCGTCGCCGTCGACGTCGCTGATCAAAAACCAGCGCAGCACGCGGCCCGGCAAGGCAAGTGGCGTGCGATCCTTCCCTTGCGAGTTGATCGGCACGAGCATGCCGCGTAAATCGGCCGCCAGTAGTTCTCGTCGTCCCTCTTTGTTCGGCTCGGTAACGCCGACGCAGAAGACGCTGGTCACCGAACTGTTCGTCCAGCGGCGCTCTCCCTTGAGCGTGACGTTTTGCACGCCCACGGTTCCCCAGAAGCCGACGTTCAGCTCCGGCTCGCCGTCGCCGTCGAGATCGGCCAGGCGAAGATCGGAGACCTCGACCCGCTCCCCTTCGGGATAGGCGAGCTGTTTTTTGAACAGGTTGTCGAAGAGGAAGAGCTGCGGCTGGTTGCTTCCGCCCGATCCGGCGAAGTAGCGGTTCCCCTGCGCGTCGGTGGCGGTACGAAGGTAGCTGATCGCCGCTTGCTCGGGAATTTGCAACTCGTAGTCGGCCACCTTCTGGCCTTTGGCGTCGATCTCAACCACTTTCTTCCAGCCGTCGAGGGCCAGCAAGCGCAGCGCGCCGTCGCTCTCGTTCACGGCCAGCAGGTTGCCCGGCGTGGCGAGATCGTCGGAATGCCAGAGCGGCGAAAGTTTCAATCGGGTTGGCTCGGTCCGCGGCGCGATTTGAGCGCGCGGGATCACGGCGGTGTCGGATGTGTCCTGATTGCCCGCGGCGACCGAGGCCTCGAACGCCTTTTGCCGGGCTTCGAAGTCGCCGAGCGCCAGTTGGGCCAGGTCCTCGCCGGCGAGCAATCGATCGAGCGTCCGCGGCAGATCGACCGCCAGGCGCGGATGAAAGCCGACGTCGATTGCCTGCACGGCGCCGTCGACGCCCAGGATGATCATCGTCGGCAAGCGCGCCACGTCAAACAGCGATCGTGCCTGGTCGTTCACGTCGCGCGCCACCGGCGCGGCGAGTTTGCCTTGTTCGATGGCGGACTTCAGCTCCTCAGTAGGCGTTTTCGGGTCGTCGCCGTTGACCGCCAGAAACGCGACGCGGTCGTCGTCTTTATACTTCTCGAACGCTTGCTGCAAGTTGGGCAGTTCCTGGGCGCAGGCCAGCACCCAGAAATCGAGCACGACGATTTTGCCCTTCAGCGTCTCGCGCGTCACCGGCTTGCCTGCCAGGTCGACGAACTCGAAGGCGTTCAATTTCTGACCAATCAGCCTGGCCAGCGGCTCCGGCGGATAGGCAAAACGCTTCACCAGGTGGGCGTCGGCCGGGATTTCGAACCGGAACGCCACGTCGTCGACCTTGCCGTTCAGCCGCGCCCCTTTGAATTCAGCCACGAGCGAAACTTCGCTGACCGGCGTCTGCTCTTGTTCGGTGATCTGCTTTTTCAATTGCTCGACAGGGTAGACTAGCCGCCGCAACACATACGTCCGCTGATCGATGTAGAACACAAATCGGCCATCGGAGCGCGCGACTTCGATCACATAGCAATCTTGATCGTCGACCGGTTGTTGCTCCAAGAGCTTCGGGTCTTGCGCGCCGGTCAACACTGTCGTCAGCGGATCAGGGAGCAGTAACAAGCCGAGTTGAATGCTCTCGGCAGCGATCCCTTGGGTCAGCAGGTTGCCCAAGATTTCGTCGGCGTAGAGGTTTTCTCGCTGCAACTTCTCCGGCGCGGGGGCGTCGTAGACCTGGCCCGGCAGATCGGCGATGGTGGCGCGCAGCTTCGCGCCGTCGCTGATCACGATTGCCTGATAACGGTGCATCCGAATTTTGTTCGGCCGCACGAACGTCAGCGAATCGTCAGCGGCGTCGGAGGTCGGCGCTTCGCCGCCGCGGCTGTACGAAAGCTGCAACTGGCCACTATCGGCGTAGCTCTTGGCCTCGCGATAGGCCTTAGTCATGCGGTCTAGCACCTGCCGGGCCGTGGGCGGAGGCGTGGCGGCTTTGGGAGTCGCCTTGTTGCAACCGGTAACCCACAACAGTCCCAGCGCCGCCAGCAGCAACCCACACGCCGCCAGCGCCGCGCGAAGAGCGCTCACGACCGGCGGAGCGAGCGGGGCGTTCAGAGTGGGCGGGGCGGTTCGGCTATCGCAAGAAGCTGCGCGAAGTTCCATCGTTAAACTCCCTTGGGTCTATTATGCGCGAAAACGCGCCGGCCGTGCGCCGCCGTCGTTCTTTGGATCGTCATTGAAATCACGGCGCGGATTATTGGTAACTTCCACGATTCGGTAAAGCTCGTCTTTTTCGCGGGGTGTTCCGCCCGCAGGGAGCGCGATACGATACTTGGTCCGAACGATCGAATTCGCATTGCCCATTTGCCGCAAACCGCCTCAGGCGCCACATGTCCGTCAAGCTGCATTACGGAGCCCATCAGCCGCTTGAGTTTCACCTTCCGCCCGAGGCGCTGGTGGCGGTTTGTGGGACGCCCCAGGCGAAGCCGCTTGCCGACCCCCAGAAGGCGGCCCTGGCCGCGCTCGAGGCGCCGCGGGCTTTTCCGCCGCTCGCCCAGGCGACCGTGCCGGGAGACCGGGTGGTGCTGGCGCTCGAACGGGGCGTGCCGCAGGCGGGCGCCCTGGTGGCAGCGCTGTTCCACACGCTCATCGGCCGGGGGCTGGCGCCAGAGGATATTACGCTGCTCACGCCGGCGGCCGACACGCTGGGCCCGAATCCGCGAGACCTCGTCCCAGCCGAATTCCGCAAGCTGGCCCGCTACGAAACGCACGATCCCGACTCGCGCGACCATCTCAGTTATCTGGCGGTGGGCGAAGGTGACGAGCCGATCTATATGAACCGCTCGATTTGCGACGCCGACGTCGTCGTGCCGGTCGGCTGCATCCGCGCGGCCGGCGCGCTCGACTATCACGGCCTGTTCGGCGGACTCTTTCCCACCTTCGCCGGTCGCAAATTGCAGGACAAGTCGTTCGCCGAAAGCCTGACGGTTAACCGCAAGCACGAAGCCGCGCAACAAGCCATGATCCTCCAGGC
>DASXPZ010000662.1:0-9162 GCA_036493275.1 Pirellulales bacterium | reverse complement strand
ACGTCCCCCTGGCGAGCGTACAATTCCGGCGCGACCGCCAGATAACCGACCTTGGCCAGCCGACGGCAAAGGTCCTTGATGTGCTCATGCACGCCGAAAATTTCCTGCACCACGAGCACCACCGGAAACGACGTCCCCTTGGCGGGCGCCGCGCGGTAGGCCGGCATCTGGCCGTCGGGCGTGGGTATCTTCACTTCGCCCGCATCAATGCCGGTCGTGTCGGTCGTAATCGTCTGGGCGGAGACGGGCTGCACGGAGAGCGCGAACCCGGTGGCCAAAGTCGTGACGACAAAGTCGCGACGATTGAAATTCACTTTCGGCAACAGGCTCAAGATGGCTGGATCCATGACGAACAATGCTCCTGATAGAAAATCAGACTGGGACGAACTATCGCAAACAGGCCCCTTGAGTCATCGCATAGCATTAATCCCGCGCAGGTCGGCGAAGTCAATACGCTGTACGGCCTGGAGTTCGACGCCCACAGGTCCCTTTCCCCTCTCGCGTCGACATCGACGCTACGGCAGTTTGTATTTGCCGATCCGGTCGTTATGCAAACTCCCCAGGTAGAGATAACCCTCATGCTCGACGGCGCTGGTGACTTCGCGCAGATGCTTGCCGGTTGGGTCTTGCAGGCTTCCCAAAATCTCGCCCTCTCGATTGAGCTTGATCACAAACGCGTAGGGTTGCGGACGCGGCCAAAAGGCACGCGGTAACTTGGCCGTCGCTTGCTTGAAGAAGGGGCGCGGCGAGAGCCAATCGCCCGTTGGGTTGCGGACCGTGAACAGAGCCAGCCAAAATCCGCCGTGACCGTCGGCCGTGATATTGTCGGGATAGCCCGGCAGATTTTCGACGAACAGCTCGTGCGTTCCGGCCTTCTCTCCCTTCAGCCAATAGCGATGGATGCAAAAGTGATACGTCTCGTTGATCAGCAGAAAGTCTTCGTCCTCGGAAAGCGCCACGCCATTGGCGAAGCAGAGCTCGTCCATCAGCACGCTGGTCTTCTTCGTCTGTGGGTCATAGCGCAAGAGCCGGCCGTGCGGCCGCCCTTCCAGCATGTCGTACAGATATTCATCGGGCCCGAATTTGCTGCTGGCGTCCGAAAAATAGATCAGGCCATCGCTGGCGACGGTGACATCGTCGGTAAACCCGAGCGGCGTGTCGCCTGCGCTGCCAACAAGCACGGCGATCTCGCTTTGCGGATTGATCGACAGCAAGCCTCGCAGGGCGTCAGCCACGATCAGATTGCCGTCCGGGGCGAAGGCCAGCCCGACCGGCCGCCCGCCGGTGTTGACGAACGTCTGCAATTCGTAGTCGTCGCCCTTCGATGAGTTCGAAGCTGCGCCCTCTTCAGAAGGCGCACCTTCGGCGCCGCGCGGCGTCGCAACGATGATCCGGCCGTCGGCCAATCCGGCGAAGATTCGCCCATCCGAAGCGATCTCGACGTCTTCCGGGCCGTCCACCTGGCCAGCGAACAAAATCACCGCCGATTGCAACTTATTGTTTGGAGCGACAGGCCCGGAGAGCGGCGGGGCGGGAGGAGGGTCGTAGGCGACGGGATCGATCGGCGACGGCCAGAACGCCAGATAGAGGAGTGGCAAGGCGACCGCGATCACCGCGATCGTCGTAAGTCGCCTGGCGATTCGGCCTGCGGATCGATCACTTGGCGCGTTGGGAGCGACCATGCCGGTCGGTGTGGACTGAGACATTTTGGCGGTTTCTCCCCCGCGAGCCACGAGATGGAGAAGGACAGATCCAGCGACTTCACAGCCCTACCCAGAGCACCTAGCGTACTCCCTGGCGTGCAGTGTATCGGGCTTCAGTCAAACGCACAACTATTTTATAGAATAAGACTTACGTCTGAATTCCCCTGTCAAATCGGGAGCTCGCTCCGTAGGCGCTGCGGACCAGACTCGGGAAAGAGAATCTTGATCAATCTGGCGAAAAAATGAGCTGCTTGCGACACTGTAACCCGCGCGGCGGGGTTATTGATTAGTGGGAAAATCGATTCGTTTCACAGGGGGGACCGCAGGGATGAGACGGCAACGGCTTGCCTTCCGGCCGCGCGCTTTCCGATCCAAAGCCCATCACGTGGCCTCGATCCCGACTGGCGCCATCCGGTCGGGGTTCACGCTGGTCGAGCTACTGGTGGTTATTGCGATCATCGGGATGTTGATCGGTATGTTATTGCCGGCGGTGCAAAATGTGCGAGCGGCAGCTCGCCGTTCCACTTGCAAAAATAATTTGCACCAGATCGGGCTGGCGGTCGAGATGTACACCGACACCAACGGTCGTTATCCGGCCTGCGCCGAGCAGCCGACGATTCCAAACCCGAATCCGCTCCCCAGCCTGGTGAAGGCGGTCGGCCCCTTTATGGAAATGAACAAGAACTCGTTCCAATGTCCGGATGACGTGCAGGAACTGGACAATGGGCAGACTTATTACGACGCCGAAGGCTTGAGCTACGAATACAGGCAATCCCTGGTGTACGACGCCACCATCCAGGCGGGCAAAACCCGCGCGCAGGTGCTCTATACGATTTCATCCCAAAACACGACGATGAATTCGGGCGATATCTACCTGGTGTTCGATTTCGACAACTTCCACGGGCCCGACGGGACGCTTGGCTCGCGGAACTTTTACTTTCTCGACGGCCACGTCGGGTTCTGATTTCTCAATAGATTTTCTATCGCGGGAGGCGACTTGCCATGAGTTCCAAGAAACGGGCCTGGATCATCGCAATCTTCATTTCGCTGTTTGCCGGCCCGGCGGCCGCGTATTACACGTTCCGCGAAGATCCGCAGATCTCGAAGTTGAGGAATTTGCGGGAGAAATCGAGAGACAAAGAATTGAGCGACGCGGACCGCGCTAAGTACCGACAAGAGAGCGAGGCCGCCTGGAACGATCTGGGACCAGAAAAACAGGTCAGTTACATGAGAAGGCGATCCGATCCGGAGCAAGAGCAAAAGTGGAGCGAGCGATTCAACAAGAACATGGACGAGTTTTTTGCTTTGGACGACAAGGAGAAAAAGAAAAAGCTCCAGGAAGAGATTCGCGCCGAGGAGAAGCGGGCAAAGGAATATGAGGCCGCAAAAGCCAAGGAAGAAGCCGCGAACGCATTGGCCCAAAATAGCTCGGGTGGAACTTCAGGTCTGGGAGGCGCCAACGGCCAGGCAAACCAATCGGGACAAAATGGCCAAGGGGGTAGAGGGGGAGGAGGTGGTGGCGGCGGACGTGGTAGCTTCCGGAATATGTCGCCTCAACAGCAACGGTTGCAACTCGATTACGGCAGTTCCAGTAGCCGCGCCAAAATGGCGGAGCGCAGCCGCGAGAAGCAAGTCGCGCGTGTTCAAATGGGTCTTCCCCCAACTTCGCCGCGCGGCGGCGGTTATGGCGGTCGCGGGGGTGGAGGCGGAGGGGGCGGACGCGGACGATAGCCTGTGGAATATCTATAAGGGCTCGGGCGTCTCAAGAATTCCACGATGACGACCCAACCGGACCATGGCGCGCGGCCCGATAGAATCGTTCGACCTGAAGCCGCTGTCGATATCGACGCAGTACGCAAGATCCACACGCTCGCTTTTGGGCAGCCTCAAGAAGCTCGGCTTGTCGACGCCTTGCGCGCGGCGCCCGATCTGACCCCGATCGTCTCGCTCGTCGCAATTCGCGACGATCAGATCGTTGGCCATGTCTTGTTCTCGCCGATTCGTATCGGTCACTCGCGCGCCATGTCGCTCGCGCCACTCGCTGTCCTGCCGGAATTCCAGCGACAGGGATTCGGCGCCGCCCTGACGCGAGCCGGACTGGCGGCATGCGCCCGTCTCGGCCAGCCGGCGGTGGTAGTCGTCGGACATCCAGAGTACTACCCCCGGTTCGGCTTTCGCCCCGCGCGGACCGCGGGACTGGAAGCCCCGTTCGAGGTCTCCGACGCCGCCTTTATGGTTTGGGAATCTTCGCCGGGCGCCCTGGCCGGAATCCGCGGCAAGGTCGAATATCCGAGCCCCTTCGACGACCTCTGATTGAGGTCCTTTTTCCAGCCGTTTCTCCCCAAAACGGCGCCCCGCGCAATCGTGCGCAGGGCGCGATTCGATCGGGTATAGTTGCACACAGCGGCAGGCCCAGTCGATCGCAGGAAAATCTTGGCGATTGTGCTGGTTGCTCGGCCGCACGGCTTTTGAATTCCACCGCAGCGGCGCCCGCGCCGAACTTCGCGGACCTCGTGAAACGATTCTGTTGACCCTGAATCTAGTGAGATGCTCGATGACGCCTGTCGCAACGCCGTTTCGGATGATCGCCGCTCCTTATACCCCTTTCGCCTCGGGCGGCGATGTGAACTTCTCGGCTGTCGAAGAGTTGGCGGAACTACTGGTCGATAACGCCGTCTCGGGGGCGTTCATCTGCGGCACCACGGGCGAGAGCATGTCGCTCACCATAGACGAACGGATGCAATTGACCGAAGCCTGGATCCGCGCCGCGGCCGGCCGTTTTGACGTGATCGTCCACGTCGGACATACCTGCCAGCGCGACGCGATGGAATTGGCCGCGCACGCCGCGCATTGCAAGGCGACGTCGATCGCGGCGATGGCCCCTTGCTTTGCCAAGCCGGCCACGCCCGAGGCGCTCGCGGACTTCTGCGCTCCGATCGCCGCGGCGGCCGGCGCCTTGCCGTTTTACTACTATCACATCCCCATCATGACCGCCGTGCCGATGTCGATGGCTACGTTTCTGCCGATCGCGGCCCGGCGGATTCCGTCGTTAGTTGGCTTGAAGTACAGCCATGAAGACTTTGTCGACATGGCGGCCTGCGTCGCGCTGGAAAATGGTCGCTTTGAAATCCTGTTCGGCAAAGACGAGCTGTTGCTCTCGGCGCTCGCCTTCGGCGTCCGCGGAGCGGTCGGCAGCACGTACAATTTCATGGCGCCTCTTTATCAGCGCGTGATCGCCGCGTTCGACGCGGGCGATCTCGTCGCAGCGCGGCAAGAGCAACTGCGAGCTGTAGCTTTGATGCGAATGATGGGACGATTCGGCGGCTTCGCCTTCGGCGCGATGAAAGATCTGATGCGCCGCCTGGGGATCGATTGCGGCCTGCCGCGCTCGCCTTTAGCCGCGCTCACGCCGGCCCTCTCCGTCGAGCTCGATGCCGAGTTGGCGCGGATGGAGTTCGACAGCTTTTGCTCGAAGACCGCGAAGGCTCCGGCAAGAAGCGCCCCACCCGGGGCCAAACCGGCCCCCGTGTCGTAGATCGGCAGCCGTGAGCGACCGGCCAGAACAACATTTTGTCACGGATCGACCACACTTGGAACGGGGTCTCTCTCCCCGGAATCCTTCGAGCGTCTTCCCGCCGTAACCATCGCGAATTCTTGATCTTAGGTTTCCTTCGTGCTACCATCCAAGTCGGTTCAGGCCGGCTTGTGTCGTGGGCAATAACGGAGGGGGATTCGCGATGCTCGATCTGCTTGGCAAAGGGACGGCCCACACCTGCGATGGCGCCACGCGGCGCGACTTCTTGCAGGCGGGCGCCCTCTCAGCCGTCGGGCTCTCGCTCCCGCACCTGCTGGCGGCCAAGGCCCAAGGGGCGGTCGCGCCGGGGCACGACGAACGCAACGTGATCATGATCTTCAACCTCGGCGCTCCCAGCCAGCTCGACTGCTGGGACATGAAGCCCGAGGCGCCCGCCGAAATCCGCGGACCTTTCAAGCCGATCGCCACCAAGGCCCAGGGGATCGAGATCTCGGAGATCTTTCCGGGCATGGCCCGCAACATGGACAAGATCTCGTTGGTCCGCTCCTGTTATCACACGGGGGCCGCTGTGCACGACACGGGGCACCAGATGCTGCAAACGGGCCGGCTCTTCACCGGCGGGATCAATTCGCCGCACGTCGGCTGCGCGCTGGCCTACCTGCGCGGTCGCAAGAGCGATCTGCCGGCCCATGTGATTCTGCCCGAGCCAATGGGGCGCACGGGCGGAAACATGCCGCATGGGCAAGACGCCGGATTCCTGGGCAAGGCGCACGATCCGTTTGCGCTGATGGCCGATCCGTCCAAGCCGAACTTTCAAGTCCCAGACCTCTTGCCGCCGGCGCAAATAGGCCAGGCGCGGCTCGACCGTCGCCGCCGCTTGCGCGAAGTGGTCGACGAGACGGTCGAAAAATTCGAGGCCAGCGGCAGCGAGAAATTGCTGGATAGCAACTTCGAAGCCGCCTTCCGCCTGATGACCAGCAAGCAGGCGCGCGAGGCCTTCGACCTCTCGAAAGAAACTCCCGCAATGCGCGAGCGCTACGGCGCGACGCGCTTCGGCCAGTGTTGCCTGTTGGCGCGGCGATTGGTCGAGGCCGGCGTGCGGTTCGTCACCGTCAACACGTTTCTCACCGTGTTCGATGAAATCACATGGGACATCCACGGCTCGAAGCCGTTCACGTCGATCGAAGGGATGCGCGACATCGTTGCCCCGATGTACGACCAAGCGTACAGCGCGCTGCTCGAAGACCTCTCGGAGCGTGGTCTGCTTAATAACACGCTGGTTTGCAACTTGCAGGAATTCGGTCGGACGCCGCGCGTCAATCCGGCCGGCGGCCGCGACCATTGGCCGCAATGCTGGACCTCGCACTTTGCCGGCGGCGGCGTGCAGGGAGGACGCGTCGTGGGGCGCAGCGACGCCATTGGCGGAGTACCGGCAGAGCGCCCGGTTGAGCCGCCCGAGGTCGTCGCCACGATCTACCGCAGCCTGGGGCTCGATTTAGAAACCAAACTCCCCGGCCCGCAAGGTCGCCCCTTCCCACTCGTCGATTTCGGCAAGCACGAGATCAAGGAGCTGTTTTGATTTTCACGG
The DNA here is from genome assembly GCA_036493275.1 of Pirellulales bacterium. Classification (GTDB taxonomy): domain Bacteria; phylum Planctomycetota; class Planctomycetia; order Pirellulales; family JACPPG01; genus JACPPG01. The sequence goes on along the minus strand of DASXPZ010000662.1, from coordinate 2,336 downwards.
CGATGAGACGATTTCGAAGGACGATTGGGACGCGGCATGCTGCGCTATGGGCGGTGGCCGCTGTCCTACTCTGCGGCGCGGCCGAAACGACCTCTTCAGTTTACGCAGCGGACATTGCGCAGGGCGAACTGGTGATTGTGCCCGGCGAGTTCACGCTCGTCGGTTCCGAGGCGCGGCAGTTGCTCGTCGTCGAACATCAGATCGAAGGCAAACTGGTCGGGCAGGCGACTGAAGGTGTCGAGCTTTCATCGAGTGATCCAAAAATCGTCACCATCGAAGGAAACATCGCGCGCGGCGTGGCCGATGGCGAGGCAACGCTGACCGCCAAAGCGAATGGCCACACCGCCACGGCGCGCGTTCGAGTAATCGACGCCGCCCGGCCACTTGGTTGGAGCTTTCGCAATCATGTCGAGTCGGTCTTCTCCAAGGCCGGCTGCAACTCGGGCGCCTGCCACGGCGCGGCCAGCGGCAAGAACGGCTTCCGCCTCTCGCTCCGCGGCTACGACCCCGAAGGAGATTTTCTCACGCTCACGCGCCAGTCGCGCGGGCGGCGCATCGTGCCCGAGGATCCGGGCCGCAGCCTGCTATTGACCAAGCCGACCGGGCTGACGCCGCACAAAGGTGGCTTGCGCTTTGCGTCCGACTCGTTGGAATATCGCGTGATCGCCGAGTGGATCGCCGCCGGCGCCCCCGCGCCGCGCCCGGAAGATCCGCGCATTGAGGAATTGCAAATGCTGCCGCCGGGCGTGGTATTGCGGCCCGGCCTCAAGCAGCAGTTCGTCGTTCGCGCGCGCTTCAGCGACGGCCGTTGGGAAGACGTCACGCGCTGGGCCAAGTACACTTCGGCCAATGAATCGGTCACGCAGGCAGGGGACGATGGCCAAGTGAGCGTCGTTGGATATGGCGAAGGAGTGCTGACCGCCTGGTACGCCAGTCGCGTGGCCGTGGCCTCGGTCAGTTCACCGTTCGCCAAGCCGGTTCCGCCCGAAATCTTTGCCAAGGCTCCGCGACGAAACTTCATCGACGATCTGGTCCTGGCCAAGCTGTCCAGTTTGAACATTCCACCTTCGGCGCCCGCGGCGGATGGCGAGTTCCTGCGACGCGCGTATGTCGACACCATCGGCGCGCTCCCCACGGCGGAAGAATCGCGGGCATTTCTGGCCGACGCCTCGCCCGACAAACGCGACGCGCTAATCGAAAAGCTGCTGGCCCGTCGTGAATTCGTCGACTACTGGGCCTACAAGTGGTCTGACCTGCTGTTGGTCAACGGCGAGAAGCTGCGGACGCCCGCGATGTGGGCCTACTATTCCTGGATTCGCAACCAGGTCGAGGCGAATACCCCCTGGGATGAACTGGCGCGCGGCATTGTGACCGCCAAGGGAAGCGCGCTCGAAAACGGCGCCACCAACTATTTCGTCCTGCATCAAGACCCGCTCGACATGGCCGAGACGACCAGCGTCGCCTTCCTCGGCATGTCGATCAATTGCGCCCGTTGCCACAACCATCCGCTCGAAAAATGGTCGAACGCGCAGTATTACGCCTACGCCAATCTCTTCGCGCGCGTCCGCACCAAAACGATGCCAGGCGAAGGAAACTCGGTCGTCTTCAGCGACGCCACGGGTGAGCTGATTCAACCGTTGACAGGCAAGCCGCAACCGCCGGCCCCGCTCGACGGAACGCCGCTGCCGGAGGGCGCCACGGGCGATCGCCGCTTGGCCTTAGCCGCCTGGCTCACCGCTCCGGAAAATCCGTACTTCAGCCGCTCGATCACCAACCGCGTGTGGGCGAACTTCTTCGGCGTCGGCCTGGTCGAAAAGGTCGACGACATGCGACTCACGAACCCAGCCAGCAACGAAGCGCTGCTGAACGCCGCCGCAAAGCATCTCGTCGATCAGCATTACGATCTGAAATCGTTGATGCGCGCGATCCTGCAATCGCAAACTTATCAGCGCGCCAGCCGTCCCACGCCCGAGAACGCGCCGGACGACCGCTTCTATTCGCACTATTATCCCAAGCGGCTAATGGCTGAGGTGCTGCTTGATTCGTTGGCTCAGGTGAGCGGCGCCCCGACCGATTTCTCAGGCTATCCCCAGGGGTGGCGGTCGCTGCAATTGCCCGACTCGAACGTCGCTTCGTACTTTCTCAAGGCCTTCGGCCGGCCCGAGCGATTGATCACGTGCGATTGCGAGCGCAACGTCGAGCCGAGCGTGATGCAAGTGTTGCACATGGCGAACGGAACTTCGCTCAACGACAAGCTGCAAGTGGCGGACAACCGCATCGGCAAATTGCTGGCGGCCAAAACTCCCGACGACAAGATTTTGGAAGAACTCTACTTG
>DASXPZ010000661.1:0-5593 GCA_036493275.1 Pirellulales bacterium | reverse complement strand
GCCGGACTAAGAATTAGGAAATAAGAAGCGTGCCATAGGGCGTCGCCGGAAATAAAGTGGAATTCGAGAGCAAGTTCCCTTTGTATTCGCTAGCAAGCGCCTTCGCAAGTTGCAGCTAGCAGCGGCGGAGCGAGCCATCATTGCCGCTTGGCGGCGTCTCGGATGAGTTGTGCGGCAGCCCCATCCCGCGAGGCGCGTGTCTGCCTTGACGCTGTGCTAAAGCCAAAGCTGGTTCCGACCGATGAACGTTTCCTAGCCTGGTCTTGACGGACATTCATACTCCTCCGCCGCACAGAGCCCTTATGGCCGATCCACGAATCGTCAGTTGGGCGACGGAACATGCTCGCCTGCTGCTATCCCGCTATCGCCGGGATGAAAGCTCTCTGCTAACCTTCATGTTCCACGCATTGGTCGATGGATCTCGGATTTCGCTGGTGGGCCCTGTCCATCCCAGCCAATGCAATACGACCGAGCAATTTAGCTCCTTGGTGGAATTCTACCTTGATCTGGGATACCAATTCGTGGGACCGTCGGACATTCTGGCCGGTTTGAACGAAACCAAGAACCACGTTCTGCTGACTTTCGACGACGGGTACTTCAACAACGCCCTGGCTTTGCCGGTGCTTGAAGAGTTTCAAGTCCCGGCGATTTTCTTCATCTCGACGGCCAATATCCTGCGCGGAAAGTCGTACTGGCCCGACGTGGTGTATAGACGTCGCACCGCGGGGGGCGCTAGTCAGCAAGACATCCGTCAAGAATTGTCCGACCTTAAGAAGTTGACGCCTTTACAGATCGAATCGCGACTATGCGCCGAGTTCGGCCCAGAAGCCATGGCGCCTACGGGAGACGCGGACCGCCCGTTGCAAGCAAGCGAGTTGGCCGCATTGGCGAAACACCCTCTGGTTAGCCTCGGCAATCACACGCGCGACCACACTATTTTGACCAACGTAGGTATGGAGGAAGTGCGCCAGCAAATTGCCGGCGCGCAGGACGATCTAATGCGTATTTGCCAAGTGCGCCCCAACACCATCGCCTATCCAAACGGAAATCATTCGTCCACGGTTATGCAGGCCGCGGCAGCCGAAGGCATGTTGCTTGGCTTTACGGTCGAAAAGAGTAAGACCGCGTTGCCACTTTCCAACAATACCGCGGATCTATTGAGCATCAGCCGCCTCCATCTGCGCCACGATCGGCCACTGCGGACCCAGCTGGAGATTTTTCGCGGCCGTTTTGGACAGCGCACAGAGAATCACCGACTCGGTCGCGCCGCTTAAATCGACTTGCAAAAGGGTCGCGCCTCCCGGGCACTGAACTCCACGGAGTACGATCGCGATGGCGTCAAGCAGTCAAACGGTCCCGCAAGTAGCGGGTTTTCAATCGGCGGCCAGTGATTCGCTGTTTATCCGCGCTGCAACCGAGACCGACGTTGGCGGAGTCGCGGCGCTGGTCGCCGATTTGAGCGATCGCTCGCAGGCGGTCATGCAGAGCCGTCTGGAAAAAATCGTCCACGCGCCCTGGGCGGGTTCCGAGGTGGATTATGGCTGCGTGCTCGACGTCGGCGGTGAGATCGCCGGTTTCATTGGCTGGACGACGGCTACCAGGCGGCTGCGCGGGCAATCTTACAAATTCCGCAATATGACGACCTGGTTCGTTCGCGAGACGCATCGAAAGGCGAGTCTAACGCTGGCTCGCAAAGCGCTCTCGCTCCCCAACTCGACATTCACCGTCCTGTCCGCGACGCCGGTCGCGATGAAATTGTGGAAGTACTTTGATTTCCAGACTTTCGAGGACGGCATTCGGATTGTCTACCCGGCGCCCTCTTTGCGGGGGAAGCGGGTTTCGATCGTCGCGGATCATCTAGCTGACAGCCTGCCGGAGCCGCTGCGGCGCGTTCACATAGACCATCTTAATTCGCCCTGCTGCCAAATTTGTTTGGAATGTGAGGGCGAAAAATGCCTCGTGATCGGACTTCGCAAAGCGCGACGGCCGTTTTCGCACACTCGCATCCTATATGCCAGCAACCGCGATTTCTTTGCTCGCCATATTCGAGGAGTCGCCCTTGCGCTCTGCCGCCACTGGCGGGTCGCTACGCTGAGGGTCGAAAGCCGGCTGGTTGGGCGCGTCCCCTTCTCAAGACTCCGCAAATTGAAGTCGCCGCTGATGTTCCGATCCACCAGCTTATCGGCGGACGACATGGACGCGCTCTATTCCGAGGTCGTCCTGATGGGGCTTTAGCCCGGATTATTCATGTTCCTGGCGCATGCGCCGCCAGCGCTCTGCATACGCGGACTGTGCGGGGAAGAACCCATCCTGCCATTCTTTCCGCGCCAAGCTGGCAGCCCAACTGTTCCCGGATCGCAAAAAAAACCGACTTACGTCGCTATTTTGGGCTCGCATTCCTCGATCCACGTGGCCTGGAGCGCACTTCCCCAGCCTGCCAACTCAACGCGCTAGCGCTGAAATTGCGCAGTCTTGCAAGCTGACCGAAGCTTAATTGGTACTACGTGAGGGGGCTTGATCGAATCGTTCCTCACGGAATATCGGCGCAACACAGTTCGACTTCCGAATGTTGCGATGCTAGCGCCATTTCAATGCGCGCAAGCGACGGTAAACCTGCGTTAGACCCTCTGCTTGTGCAGCGCGCTGAGCGTGTCCGGACTAGCTGCCTTTACCAAATTCGCGCTGGTTCCTCTCAGCCGGTCGCGATCGTCCCCAACCAGAACGCCGAGCCTCGCAACGAGCTAGCTGCACGCGGCGGAAGTCCTCGATCGCAACGATCTGACTGCTATAGGCACGTCACAGCGTATCGGTTACCCTCTTCGCGCTGACAGCTGCGCAGCGGGCAGTCTATGTCTCGCGCAGACCAGCAGTTAAGGCCGCGATTTTGCGTCATGAGCGACGGAGTGGAACGCGTGTGAATTGCCCGCGCGGCGGCGCTCGCGCTCTCTGCCAAGACGTGATATCGCCGCGGTCGATAACGGATTGTCCAGAATTCCGAGTGGTGAATGGATTCTATACTCGCAACTCGCCCATCCGTCTCCGACGGGACTGGACTTCCTCTCGTTCGTTCGGCGGTTGCGCCTCAGGCAGCGCCGCATCCTTTGGCGGCGCGGAAGCCGGCGACGGCGCACGCGCGAGTCTCACCGGCGATTTGGATTTTGTTGCTGCTGGCGACGTTCCTACCGCGTCTGCTGATGGCGCGAAAGCTCGATACGATTTGCTCGGACGGCGTGCAGTATCTGCGCGTGGCCGAGGCGATTGAACGCGGTTCGCTCAATTTACCGCTGGTAGATCGCGTGCAAATCGGACTGTATCCGCCGATCCTCGCCCTCTTGCACCGAATCGGTTTTGAATGGGAGACTGGCATCAAGTTTTGGGGGGTGCTGCTGTCAACATGGACCGTGCTTCCTTTGTTCGGCTGGCTGCGCAGGCAGTTCGACGATCGCGTGGCTTTTGTCGCCTGCTTGCTGTACGCGGTTCACCCAAAACTGATTGAATACAGTCCCGAGGCCGTTCGGGATCCGACATTCTGGTTTTTCTTCACGCTTTCGCTCTATCTTCTGTGGCGCGCCACCGAAGAGGTCGATTGGCGCCATTTTTTGGCCGCCGGAGTGGCCATGCCGCTCTGCGCGCTGACGCGATTCGAGGGTTGGTTTCTATTGGCTCCGTTTGTGGGTTGGACGTTGTTGCGGTTCCGTTGGTTGGAGGTCGGGCGCGGTCGACTTGTCGCCGGCGCCGTGCTGTGCGTCATGACTCTTCCAGCCGTGATATTTTGCTACGGAAAGCTGCTTCCGCCTGAGGCCGGCTGGAGCTATTTACGGATCGAACCGCTGGAGCGGGCCGCCAGTTGGCTGGGGGTAGAATTGCCGTTACCGGCCAGTTCGCTGCCGGCGGGGACCGAACCGACGTCACCCGCGATTTCCCCGGCCCCAGCTCTCGCCGACGCCACGGTGATCACGGCCGCGATCGCGGCGACCGCACAGGCCACGATCGCAACGGACACGCATCCGGAGGTGGCAACAGAGGGTGATGCGACCGTCGAGCAACTTCGCGGCTGGTCGCGCGGAAAGCAGATCCTGCAGTTGTTTCAGACCCTTGAACGAGGACTGACTCCGCTGTTTGCTATTTGCATGTTTGGCGGCTACTTGGCCAACTTTCGACGTTTGAATCGCGCAGACACTTTTCCGATTCTGTTGATCATCTTGGCCGTCATCGCTGGCATTTGGGTTCACCTCTCCATTTCGCATCTGTCGACCAGCCGTTACGCGCTGTCGATCGCCTTGCTGACGCTGAGCTCGGTTGCAATGGGCGTACTGGAGGCGGCGCGACTGGTTTCCGTGCGATTCGCCGATCGGTGGCCGGCTGGCGCCACTTTTACCAAAGCTGTGGCCGCCTCCTTGCTGATTCTTGGAATCGTCGGCTGGGCCGAGGCCCTATCGAGCGACTTGCGTAGCCGCGACGCGCTGGCCAACCTGGGGCGCTGGATCCACATCCAGTTCGGAGACGCGCGCTCCATTACTGGATCTGAAAGTCAGTTGTCGCTGGTTGGCTATTACGCTCACACCCATGCCGAGGTGATGCCGATGGGGCTTCCCCCCGAGGAGTTGGCAAACTGGGTCACTGCCGCGGCTCCAGACATCCTGGTTCTCTCGCCACGCCGACAGACTTCGAAAGAAATTCAATCAGTGCTCGACCAGCGGGCAAAATTAGGATTCACGCTCCTCGATAACACCAAAATACCGGGAGCCCCCAAGAAACTATTGGTTCTGGTGCGCTCATCGACCCTTGAAACCAGCATTCAGCAGGCTACCCGACTTGCCGTTCCCGGAAGCGCAACGCCCTGACTCCGACGTTTGGGCGCCGCTTTCACACCCGTTGTCCCAGCTTCGGTCCAAAATATCGATGTCGTCGTTCGCCGTCCTGTATTCCGTGAAGTACGCGTTACTGGCCGCGATTGCGGTTTCGCTGACGCTGACACCCGTGGCGCGAGCGGTCGCGCGCAAACTGCGAGTGGTCGACGCGCCAGACGGCCTGCGCAAGCGGCATGCAGGCGCCGTTCCGTTGTGGGGAGGCATCGTCGTCTATCTGGCGGTGCTGACTGGATTGTTCGTCGTCCGCTGCACGACGCCTGCCAGCGAGGCCTTCGATCAATTGGCGATTACGCTGGTCTTGAGTTGCGGACTGGTTTGCATCGTTGGCTGCGTCGACGATAGCCGCGATCTGAATCCACGCTTCAAGTTGCTGCTGCAGGTCGGCGCCGTATTGCCGGTGGTGGCCAGCGGGTATTACTTCGACCGGATCGTGGTTTGCGGCCTGCCGCTCCACTTTGGCTGGCTGGGAATTCCGCTGACGGTGTTATGGCTCGTTGGCTGCATCAACGCGTTGAATCTGATCGATGGACTTGACGGTTTAGCCTCGGTCGTCGGTTTATCGACCGCGGTCGTAATGACGGTGATCGCGGCGCAAACGGGTCATCCGCACGTCGCCGCGATGGCGCTCTGCCTGGCCGGCGCGCTGATCGGATTTCTTGTCTATAACCTTCCCCCTGCGAGTATTTTTCTGGGTGACTCGGGGAGCATGGTGATCGGGCTGA
>DASXPZ010000660.1:0-9269 GCA_036493275.1 Pirellulales bacterium | reverse complement strand
GAGCCCTCGCTGGCGCTTCGGGTTAGCGTGGCAGATCCTTGAGTATGCCGCTGCCCAACTGTCGGCCTTGGTTCTATCGGTCATTTCAGTGGAGTGGGACTGGCGTTTAACTGCCGCAGATTGTCGGCCGCCTCGGCATAGTTGGGATCGAGCGACAGCGCCGCTTCGAATTCGACGGTCGCGGCGTGGCGAGCGCCCCGTTTCACGAACAATTCACCCAGCAGATTGTGCGAACTGGCCGACCTGGGACTGAGCTCGATCGCTTTGCGCAAATAATCTTCGCTCTCCTTCAATTGACCGAGCGCCAGAAACGTTGCGCCGGCGTCTTCTTGAACTTGTGCATTTGCGGGCGAAAGACGCGCGGCGATCTTCATGGCGGCCGCAACGTGTGAGCGCATCTCTTCCGCCCGCCCGTTCGCCTTCATGAATGGAACGAGGTGTGAATGCGCGATGTACTGCTGTTCGTCATCCAGGTAGCCTTGCAGCGCTTGTTGGAATTCGGCCGCGGCTTCGTCCGCTCGACCTAGGCCCTCGAGCTCAACGCCGGCTTTATTGTGCAATAAGCTGTGTTGGGGAAACAGACTCGCCGCTTCTTGATACTGAGCGATCGCCTCTTCGTGCTGATTGTGGTCGCGCAACCAGTCTCCCAGATTGTTATGCCCTGCCCAGGCGCCGGGATTCAGAGCCACGTTATTGCGGATGAGCGTTTCATTGTCCTTATAGGCATGGGCGTCGTGACGAGAGAGCGCCGCCAGAAGCAGCAAGAGTGCGGCCGCCGCGGCCACGGCCGCGCGGTAGCCGTTGCGTGAAAAAGAATCGGCGACGCGCATGGCGCCGGCGGCCGCTAGAGCGATCAGCGCCATGCAGGCGTGATACTGGAAGTGATCCGCGACGAACGAATATAAGAACCAGTAGACGTCGAAGAAACCGAGCGTCGGCGTCAACACGCCTCCAAAAATCAGCACCGCCGCCAGCGGGCCTCGTCCGATGCGCGTTCTCAATTTCCACAGCGCGGCAATCAGCACGATTGCGGCCGCCGGAAACAGATATTGCCACGCGGCGCTCGAGTCGATTTGCCAGCGCGGATAAGTGATCGTAAGCGGGTAAGGCCAAACCAGCTCCGCGGCGTAGAACCAAACAGCCCGGCCCGCGATTAAGATTCGATCGACCAGTGAAAAGTCCCATTCGGGGCCGACGGCGCCGACGGCCGATTTCTCGAGCCTGATGGTAATGCTGGCGGAGGCAAGCCCAATGGCAAAAAATGGGATCACCCGCGCAAAGTCGCGCAATTCCAGGCCTCCGCGCTTCCACCAGAAGATGACCAACAGCACCGCCGGCATGGTAATGGTCGCGCTTTTGGCTAACACGGCGGCGACGTAGAGCGCCAGCGACGCCACATAAAAAATCCGTTGGCTGCGACTTGTCGGCGCGGCCCGTTTGATCTCACTCAGATCGTCTGGCGGAGAGAAGCGGAGATACGCCCGGATCGAGAGGATCGCGAGGAAGGCCGAGAGCAGATTTTTGATTTCGCTGGCCCACGCCACCGTCTCGACTTGCACGGGATGGACCGCGAAGATTGCCGCGGCGAGCCAGGCGCCCGGGACCTTTAGCCGCACGAGCAGCCGCCACAGCAGCACGGCCACCGCGGCGTGCATCCCGATGTTTACCGCGTGGTAGAGACGCGGATCGGTCCCACAAAATTGGTTCTCGATCCACAGCACGCTCTGTGCCAGCGGATTGTATTGAGGGACTGTTCCCGGTTTGAACCAAATGTCCCTTAACCCTGCCAGCGTGTTGAGCTTTGAAACGCCGAAGACGAACCAGGAATCATCGGAGACGAAACCGCTTTCCAGCGTAGGCCAGTAGATGACGGCGATGAGCGCTACCAGCACCGCGCCCCAGGCCCATTCAGAAAGCTTACTGGTCGGATTCTCCGCGCGGGGGACTTGCGCCCGCTGCTTTGTGGGCACCGTCGCTTCGATCTCCTTTTGCGGCGCCGATCGTGATCGCTTACTCATGCTGCAAGTTCCGCCGGGGCAAAACTACTTGGCCATTTGCTACCGGCCTGTGACCTTCGAACAGCGGGGTATATCCATATGGTCCATCGTGGTCTCTCCGCAGGGATCTGCGACGGCGGAACAACCTCCTGGCATACGCCGTGAGCTACGGAGCGGCCGGTCGATTGTGGTAATCCTTCAACATAGCTTCCAGCTTTTCGACCTGCGCAGGTTGGCCCTGAGCGCGCGCCAGGACAATTCCTTTTTCGATCTTGAGGATCGCAGCCGGGATATTCCCCGCGCTGGCGTAGGCGGATGCCAGGCGAATGTAGAGATCGAGGTCGTTGGGGTTCAGGCGCTGCGCAGATTCGAAATGCTCGATCGCCTCTTGCTCCTTCCCGGTTCCCGCCAGGATCTGGCCCAATTCGTAATGGACCGTGGCAGAGTCGGGCGCCAGGCGCAACGCATGATTGAATTCAATGATCGCCTCTTGCGGGAGATCGACGTTAGAGAATAAGTGGCCGAGATAGAAGCGGTCGGCCGCCGAATCAGGCACAAGGTTCATCGACTGTTCGTATTGCTTGATCGCGGCTTGCGGCTGGCCAGCCTTGGCCAGCGCGAACGCCAATTTGCGCTGCGCGCCAGGGGAGTCCGGATCGATCCGCAAGACCTGCTCGAAGCGCTCGATCGCTTCTTGTGGCCGGTCCGCGTTCAGCAGAGCTGTCGCCAGATATTCCTGGGTGACGATCGAGTTCGGATTCAGTTTTAACGACGTCTCGAAGCGCTCGATCGCTGGTTCGAGTTGACCGGCGTTCAATAGCGCGGCCCCCAGATCGTGATAGTAACTCGCCGAACTGGGTTCGATCCTTACGGTTTCCTCGAATTGCTCGATCGCCTCCGGCAATCGGCCGGCGCCTGAGAGCGCGATTGCCAGATTGTGATGCAACGGGGCTCGGCCCGGCTTCAGCCGTAGCGCTTCCTGGAAGTGCGGAACGGCGTCTTGCGGTCGGCCGGCCTTATTCAGCACGTCTCCGTAGTTGGCTTGGGTCAGCCAATCATGCGCTTGATGAGCGACAGCGTCCTCCCATAACTTGACGGGATCGTCGTAGTACCTAACACGATTCGCGCTGAGCAGGAACAGAATCGCGGCAATCAGCAATGCACAACCGCCGGTCATTGTCAGCGGTGTTGCGCCTGGCGGGTCGGGGCTTGTTTCCGTGGGGAGCTTGCGCGTGAATTTTTGCGCAACCGAGTAACCGCCGACGACCAGCAGCGCCGCAATCGCCGCGAGTGGAAGATACATTCTCCGTTCAGCGGCGATTTCGTCGCTCATCGGGACGACCAGCGTTGGCGACAGGATGACAAACAGACAGGCGCCGAGAAAACCTGCCGCCGTGCGCCGCCAGATAAGAACCAAGGTCACGATCACCAGAGCGGCCACTGGAACCACCGCGAGCAGAGCCGACGGAATCGTGTCGAGCAACGGAAAATCGTAATGGATCACCAGCGGCCACGGAAACAACGTTAACTTCAAATACATCAAGAGCACCTTTGCCTGCGTGGCCCAGTAGGCAAGCACCGGCACTCCGCGACCAAATCCGGCGGTTCCGTAACGGGGTCCGTAAACGCTCAACGCCAGCAGCCAGCCCCAGGAGAGCGCCAGTCCGAGATACAATGGCCACGATTCTCGAATGGCGCGGCGAAACGATCCTGCAATGAAGGTGCGCTCAAAGAGCAACACCAAGGCGGGCGCCGTGACGATGACTTCCTTGCAACCAACTCCCACCAGACAGGAGAGCGTCGCCAGCGCGAGCCACGTGAAACGCTCGCCGCGCGACTTGGCGTCCCAGTAGCGCAGGCTGCTATAAAAGGTCGATAGATAGCAAAAGCCCACCATCAGCTCAGTGCGTTGCGTGACATAGGCGACGGACTCCGTTTGCAGCGGATGCAATGCCCAGACCAGGGTCACTAGCAACGCCAAGGGATCGGCTACGTCGGCAAACTTGTCGCCAAAGAATGGGAGACGCAGCGTCCGGCCGACGATCATCCACAGCAGTAGCGCCGTCAGAAAGTGAACGACGATGCTGAACAGGTGATAGCCCTCTGGATGAAGGCCCCCCAGCCGGTAATTGATCGCCAGCGACAGGTTTGCCAGCGGCCGTCGACCGATCGTCTCATTCCGCGAGTTCAACGGACCATCGCCGCGGGCGTCTCCCAGCAGCGGCCGCAGACGCTTGATCGACGAGTTATCGAGAATCGAGCCGCGATCGTCGAAGATGAACGGCTGATGAAGAGTTCGCCCATAGACGCCCCACAGGACGACGCACAAGACCAACGCCGCCAGCGCCGCGCTCGCGCCATGCGAAAGACCGCGTTCGGAGTCGGACTCTGACAGGACTGTTGCAGAATCAGGCGCCTGCGCGGCGTCCTCGCGGTCTGCCATCATGTTCCTTTGCAACGAGGTTACGAGATATACGCCGCCGTCGGACAACCGCTTGCGCGTCGACACAAACAAATTATGATGACCAACGATCGACAATGCAAAGCACCAAGTCACATCGGCGCCAGGGGCCCTGCGAGCCCCTTTTCTTGCGACGGCGGACAACGTCGCTCATCGTCGCGCAAGCCCCAGAATGCTAAGGAAGAAGCTGGACAGGATCGTCTGGCACCCCAGCACCAACAAGAGCACCGACGGAATGACGATTCGCAGCTCCTTTTGGGGGTCGAGCGGACCGAAGGCATTTTCTCGCCATTGGCTGACGGCGTAGATCGAGCCAATCAGGCCAAGCACCGACATCAGCGTGCCCAGGATCAGCCCCTTTTCGAGCGTGATCACGCGAAATAGCTTGTCGATCCGTGGATCGGGCGGTAGTAGGCCGGTGTTGATCGCATAGGCTTTGGTGAACGCCGAAAACGCCACCGCTTGGTAACCGACAAACACGGCTGTGGAAGCGAACAACATCGTGTTCACATCCAACGCTACGCCCCCTGCTAAGGTTCGCGGGCCGGGTAGCAACCAGAGACCGGTCAGGCCGCCGACAAGCATCAGCAGCAGACCAGGATACAAGAACAGCCAGCGCGGACTGTACATCAGCAAGAAACGCAAATGGCGCCAGCCGTCGCGCCAGCTTCGCAAATGGGGCGGCCGACTGCGGCCATCGGGCGAGAGGGTCGTCGGCACCTCGGTCATTTTCAGTTTTTGCAGCGTGGCTTTGACGACCATCTCGCTTGCGAATTCCATACCCGTTGTCCGCAGGTCGAGTTGCAACGCGGCCGCTTTGCTAAAGCCACGCAGCCCACAGTGAAAATCGCCGCAAGGGCTATGAAAAAAAATACGCCCCACGCCGGTTAGCACCGGATTGCCAAGATAGCGGTGCAAAGCGGGCATGGCGCCGGGCTTGATCCCCCCCAGAAAGCGATTTCCCATTACCAGATCGTAGCCGTCGCGCAGCTTCTCGACAAATGGCTGGAGCGCAGTGAGGTCGTAGCTGTCGTCGGCGTCCCCCATGATGATGTACCGTCCGCGAGCCGCCACGATCCCGCCCATCAACGCCGCACCGTAACCGCGCGTTGCGACGGGCACGACTCTCGCGCCCATTTCCTGGGCGATGGCCTGCGATCCATCAGTGCTGCCGTTGTCGGCCACGATGACTTCCCCCTGAATGCCGTGCAATCGCATGGCGGAGAGGGCCTTTTGGATGCAAACCGCCAGGGTTTCGGCTTCGTTGAGGCACGGCAAGACAACCGACAGCTCGACGGGCGATTGATCGCCGTTCGCGTCATTGTCCACCGACTTGTTCGTAGTTTGCGAATCCAAAGGCATCATTCTTTCCTGTAAGTCAAAGCTGCTCTGAGGGATGACCTTCGGTCAGCTAATAGGTCCGCGGATCGGCGAATCGGACGTGTCCTCAGTCTTGCATTTTGCTCATGGCCGTCGCCGCGCAAAGGACTTGGCCGGAAAGGATTCGCTGTCCACCAATTGTACCCCGCGAAATACGGAATCATCCTGGTGATAGCCGCCGTCCATGCGTATCGTATTGTCGGCGGCGCCTAAAGAGACTTCAACGCCTGCCCTGCTTTCCTGCCACTTTCCCCGATGAGCCGGCCTTTACAAGACGTTCAGCCGATCGACGTTGTTCGCCCTGTATCTAACAGCCGGACGAAATCATCCCCCATTACGATTTACCATCCGAGGCGCCCATGTCAGAACAACCGAAATGGAACCGGCGGCGCGTCCTGCAAGCAGGGCTGGCTGCGACCGGGCTGCCGTGGCTTTCAACCAGTTGGCTATACGCCGCCGAAAAAGACAAAGCCAGCCAGTCGCGAGATCGCCGTTTGTTTCTGTTCGTCGATTGGTTTCACATAAAAAAAGGGGAGTTGCAAGTCACGCTCGATCCCGCCCGGATCTCGTCCGATGGCAAACAGCTCCTCGAGACTTACGCGCGCGATTTTCAAAAGACCTTTGAGACTGGCGCCCGCGGATTCAAGCCACATGACGTCCCGTTCGGAATTCGCGTCACTCAGGAGGTCGCCGAGCGAACTCAACCTTGGCTCGTAAACGATCAGCCGTGGGAAAAGAGCGTGAGCAGTCCTACGGTCCTTTTCGACGAGGGACGTTACCGCTGCTGGTATAGCGCCGGCCTGACGGGCGAGCCACAGAAGACGACGGTGGAGAAGGGCCAGGTGATGGAGATCAGCGGCAGCGCCTTGGCCTACGCCGAAAGCGATGACGGACTGAAATGGACCAAACCTGCGCTGAAGATTCATTCGTTTCAGGGATCGAAAGAGAACAACCTGGTCAGTCCGTACAACAACGGAGGCTCGGTCTTTCGCGACGACCACGGCCCCGCGGAGGAGCGCTACAAAGGTTTTCATTTCGATGAATTGCCGAAAGAAGAAGTGGCGACCGGAAAGGGATCAATGGTGCGCTATGGCCTGTATGGTATTAGCTCGCCTGACGGCTACCAATGGAAGAAGGATCCAAAGCCGCTGGTCCGCTACTTCAGCGACACGGTGAATATCGCCGCCTGGGACACGCTACTGGAAAAGTACGTAGGATTCTTTCGACACCATTTGAGCGGTCGCACGATCTCGCGAGCCGAAACGGCCGACTTTTGGAACTGGCCCGCGCCGGAGCCGCTGCTCTACGCTGGGCCATTGGACGCGCCGGCCGACGACTACTACACCAGCGGCTACACGCACTATCCGGGCGACCCGCAACTGAGGCTGCTGTTCGCGGCAATCTATCACCACGACGCGGATTCAGTCGACGTGCGGTTGGGAGTCAGTCGAGACGGCCGAGCTTTCTCGTGGCTTTCGTATCAACCGATCATCCAATTGGGCGCCGCCGGCCAGTGGGATGGCGGCTCGATCTATCCGCAACCCAACCTGGTGAAACTCCCTGACGGCCGTCTGGCGATACCCTACGACGGTTACAACAACACACACAATGAGGTCTGGTTCAAGAACTTCTACAAGGATTACAACTGTAAAAGCGCGATCGCCTGGGCCACTTGGAAGGAAGGGCGCCTGGCTGGCATCGAGGCGACGCAATTGGGCCAGTTTACGACCAATTCCGCCCGTTTTGACGGACGGCAAATCGAGATCAATGCGCGGACCCGTGGCGCCGGCAGCGTCGAGATCGAACTGCGCGAGCGCGGCAAGCCGGTCGAAGGTTGCGCCTTCGGCGACTTCGTTTCCTTTCGTGGCGATGAAGTTTGGGCGACCTGCCGCTGGAAAGATCGAGAGAACCTGGCGGAACTACGCGGACGAAACCTGGAGTTGGCCTTCCGCCTGCGCTCGGCCAAGATCTTTGCCTGCCGCTTCGTTTGAAGGTGAATGCAATGATCGACGGGGAGCGATTGGCCTCTTGCGGGCGCATTTAAAGCTGAGGCTCGATTTCGCTTTATTCGGTATCTGGCGAAAGAATCGACTGGCGCGACGAAAAAAACGCCGCACAGGCATTGGGGCGAGGCTCGCCTTCCGATTTCATCCTACCGCATGCAGACGTCGGACGTCGCGAGCTGTCGCTCGTCCCCCCGCGTCCGAACTGGCGCCTGATTACCGACTTCGGGCGCGGCTGTTGCTTGCGGCAACCGCCGCGGGCCGAAGCTGCTCGCTAGAAACCTCTCACTTCGCTCCCCCCGAATCAGCGAACAGCTCTCGCGGCATGCTGTTTGCTTCTCGCTAACGGTTCGCGCCACGAGGGCGCGATCGGGTTTCCACACTAACTGGGGGCTGCCGCAATGCGACTACGCCATCGTCACGGTTTTACGCTCGTCGAACTGCTGGTGGTTATCGCCATCATCGGCATTTTGATCGGACTTCTTCTACCCGCGGTGCAGATGGCGCGCGAGGCGGCCCGGCGCAGCCAGTGCTCGAACAATCTCAAGCAATTGATGATCGCTTTTCATCTGCACAACGACACCAAGGGGGGCTTCCCTCCTTGCCGCGTCACGACCGCGAATCAGCAGCATGGTTGGATGGTCGAGCTGCTCCCCTTCATTGAAGGGTCGACAATGGCTTCGGCCTACAATTTCAATCTCAATTTTTTCGATGTCGGAAATCAAGGTGTCGTCGACCAGCAACTTCCTGTCGCTACCTGTCCTTCTACCCCCACGGGCGTTCGCGAGATCCCTCTCGGCCAGGGAAAGACGATGTACGGCACAAACGGGTATGCGGGCGACTACTTTGTGACTCATTTACTCAAGGACAAGACGGCGCAAGCAGCGGGCTTGGACTGTTACAACATTCCCACCAATCCATGTAAGCCGGTTCTGTTTGTGCAGAACAACGAGGAGAACACGATCCATCCGATTCGATTGATCACCGACGGCATGTCGAACACTGTGCTGATCCTCGAGCAGTGCGATCGATCGAACTATTGGATCGGAAACAACATGCAGCAGGACAATTCTCTGCTGACGAACGTCAATTGGTGGGGGGCCTGGGCCTCTTACCAGCACTTCACCTATCAAGGTTATAATGCCGACGCTTCCGATCTTGGAACCGCGTGCGCCATCAATTGCAGCAATAGCCAGGGCATCTACTCCTTTCACATTCAAGGATCGAATATCGCCTACTGCGACGGCAGCGTGCGATTCGTCAACCAGACGATTCCCATCGCGCTGCTGATGGGCATGATGACGCGCGACGGAGCCGAGCCCGTGAGCGTGCCGAATTAAATCGCTCGTCGAGCGGCAGCGCCCAGGCCAGCTCTCTAGGTCGGATCTGAGAAAACGATCAAGCAGCATGATGCATAGACACGTGAAT
>DASXPZ010000659.1:0-7611 GCA_036493275.1 Pirellulales bacterium | reverse complement strand
CAGTTGCTGCGCGCCGACTTTCAGCCGGTCGATTTGCACCGCGGTCTCTCCTGCATCATTGACGCTGATGAGTTTGACCGTCTCGTCTTGGTTCTCCCAACGCGTGACCGAGCTGTGCAGGTCGACCATCGCCGCTTCGTCGCCTGGCAAAACCGAGGGCGTGATCTGAAGCAGCGCGCCTAGGTGCGGCGTGTTGATGATTGGCTGGTAGCCTGGATCGCCAGGGCCGCCGACGACCGGCGAGCCCCCCTGCAGCTTTGTCTTCATCAAGCCCGAGATCAGGTGGACGGTCTGACCGTTCAGGCAGGTAATCTGCGCGCTGGCTTTGCGGGTTTCTTCCGGCAGCGCTGCTAGCGTTTCGCGCGTAATGCCCGCGGCGGAGCCCGCCCGCTTTTTATCGCCACTGCGCAGTTTTGCGAGTTGCTCGTCATCGAGCGAAAGCCAGTAGGCGTCGATCGAGATTGAACGGAGCGCGTCGTTTTCGCTCCGTAGTGCTTCCAAAAACTTGCCCAGCTTGGCGTGGACGGCCGCCGTGTTGCTGACGGCCAGCGAAACGCCGACCGGCTGAATTGAACCATCGCCGCCAAGCTCATCCCACGATTGGGGCTCGACGACCGTGGTAATGGCCGAGATCAAGGCTCCGAACGTGATGCGTGGCGAGGCCGGACGCGGCGCGACGTTGGCGCGCGTGGCGCTACCGCCGGCCGGTTGCTGCGCCGCGCCTGGGGCGCCGACCTGCGCGAGCAGTTCATTTCGAACCGTGCCGCCAGTGGCGCCCATCATTCCGCCCATGCCACCCATGCCACCCATTCCACCGCCCCCCATGCCGCCCATGCCACCACCTCCCGCGCCAAAACCTCCCATCATCCCGCCTCCCAAGGCGCTCGACGTGCTGATGTTCGCGCCCGGCGCCGTGCGGCTCATGCCCGGCAGATAGGTTCCTTCGTAGGCGTAATTCGGCGCCGTCACGATCAGGTCGTTCACGCGATAGACCTTGATGACGAGCTCGTCCCCCTCAACGCTCGGCTTCTCCGGTAAACGATCGCCTCCCTTTGAGCGCTGCGCTGAAGCAAACGAGGGAAGCATGATGATCGCGGCCAGTAAAGCGATTCGGAACCCATTCGATGAGCTGTGCATGGTGATCTACCTTTTCGAAAAATCAGTGAGGTGATGAAATTGAAGTTCGATTTCGGCGGAGCGAACGTTCGCCGCCAGGTACAGATCCGATCGCGCCGCGCTGACGATGGCGGCCGCCCGCGGAGAGCGATTCAATAACAGCGCCACCAGCGTTTCTTGCCGGTGGCGATTTTCCGACAACGATTGCGCCAGCGCCTCGACAATCGCCGGATCGTCGACTCGCCCCAGGGCTTGCGCCGCCGCCAAACGCGCTCGAACATCCGACGAGCGCAAGAAGGCCATCAATAGCTCAGCCGGCTGCGGCTGGACGTCGGCCAGGGCGTCGAGCGCGTCGCGCCGCAATTCAGGCCGGGCGACAAGATTCAGATAAAGCCCTACCGATTGTTCTGTCCCTCGCGCGGCCAGGGCCGCGCAGAGCACGCGCCGCAAATCGGGATTCCTTTCGCGCACCGCCAGTTGAGCAATTTCGGCAGTGGGCGCCAGGCGGGCGAGCGCGGCAATCGCGACCGCGTGCGTGTCGGGCGACGACGCCAGTTCCGTCAGAACTGGTAGAGAGCGTTCGGTCGCGACCACAGCCAGCAGTTCCGCCGCGCCGAGCCTCGCAAGCCCGTTCTGTTGGTGAACGGCCTCCCAGAGCAGCGGCTCGCAGCGATCCGAATCGCGCAGCTTTTCCGCAATCTCACCAACGACCGACGAGAGAGCCGCGAATTTGCGGACCGAGCGTTTGCCCCATCGTCCGCCGGTCGCGGCGAAGTGATCTCCATTTTGTTTCGATCTGGCGACTCGCGCGGCGAGATCTTTTGGCGTTGGCCTCCGAGGCGAACGGTGCGCTAGTTGGGGCCTGCGAGATTCCTTGACACGTTTCTCTGCGGCACGCGCTGGGAAACTTCCTGCCAACAGGACTTGTTCGTAAGGCGTTGGATCGTGAGACGCCAAACGGCCGATCGCCCGCTGCGGCAATTCTCGGGCGATATCTTCTTGGGCCGCTGGACCTTCGGCTGCTAATTTCGGCGCTTCACCGTGTTGCTGAATTGCGACTTGTGGGACCTCGGCTGGTCGCACTTCAGTCCGATTGTCCGCCGACGGCGCGCCAAGCCACGCGAGCCAACCCGTCGCAACGCACAGGCTGGACGCAACCGCCAGCGCGGCGGCGCGCAACACAAACGACCTGCGACGGCGACGCGAGCTCAAGGCCTGCCACTGGTTTTTCAGTCGCGCGAGCTGTTCCTCGCTCGGCTCAGGCCAGCGAGCCTGATCGAGGAGGCGATCGAGACGCAGATCGCTTTCATCAGGTGGTTGGTTTATCGGCATGGTTTAACGTTCCACAAAACCGAGATAGGGGGCCAGTCGTTCTTTCAGCCTTGCCCTGGCGGCCGAAAGTGTGGAATGGACGTTTTGTTCCGTGACGCCTAGCACCGTCGACGTTTCGCTCACCGTCAGCTCCTCGAAGGTCACCAGCACCAGCACTTCGCGTTGCCGCGGCGGCAGCCGCGCGACTTCTGCCGCGATGCGATCGCTCAGCTCGCTAACCGCCATCGCTTCGGCCGGCGTGCGCGCATGGCGGTCAATCGGGTCCAATTGCTCGTCTTCGATCGACAAAGTCGCGGGCGACCCGTGGCGGAGTCGATCGCGGAAGACGTTGATCAGGATGCGAAAGAGCCAGGTGCGAAAATCAGCGTCCCCTCGAAACGTGGCAAATCGCTCGGCGACTCGCAGCAGGGCCTCGCCGACCAGATCCTCGGCCGCGTCCGCGTTCCCGGTCAGCCGCCGGGCGAAACGGAGCGCCGCCGGCAGATGCGTCTCTACCAGTCGATCTAGATTCGAGCCGCCGCGCACAAGCCGCCTCGCTTTGCTCCCTGGCGCGTTTCGTTCGCTCGTCACCTGGTTAGACGCAGATTATGGCCTCAACTCAAAAGCAAAACCAAGAAAAATTGGAAAAGGAGGCGAGGGGGGGCCGAATCGCGGCCTGATGGCATCTGAAGGTCAGGCAAACAGGTCGTCCTCCAGGGCGAAGCGGCTAGTTCGGCTCGCTCCCCTTGGCTTTGGCCTTCTTCGACGTCGGGCGGAGCTTGCTGGCTGCGATCTCCGCGGCAGACCGGGTGAGATCGCGAAGCTGTTCGCGAGTCGCCGGCTTGAGCAGGAATTCGTCGAAGCCCGCTTCTGTGCAACGCTGCCGACAGGCTTCGTCCCCATAACTGGTCAGCGCGACGAGCAGCCCCAAGGTCAAACCGTTGCGGCGGATTTCCTGGGCCACGGCGAAGCCGTCCATGACTGGCATCGAGATATCGACGAAGATCAGATGGGGGCGGGTACGAATGGCGATCTTGGCGCAATCCGCGGGATCGACGCAGCCGATCGCTTCGCAACCGATCAACTCAAGCAGCCGAGTCATCACGCGCACCGTGTCGCGATCGTCGTCAACGATCAAGGCGCGAATTCGTTCGGGTGGATTGCCAGTCATCGCCGCTGCGCTCGTTGAGCCCTAGTGAGAATGACTTATGCGGAATCGCCAGAAAGGACGGTAGAGTAGAAAGGAAACGCCCGGGATTCAGGCGCCGCCGCCTTCGAGTGACAAGAAGGTTTCGGCCGCTATTATCAGGCTACCACCGGCTGCGCCCGACGCCAGAGGAAAGTCTCCGCTCGCCATAAAAATTCGCGCCGATTTGTCCGGTTTGCGCTAACTCGCCATGCGCCTCTGCTGGCTTGTCCAGTAGCGCGGGATGGAATGGGCTAAGGGATCGCAAAAGCACGCGCGGCGCCGGGCGCCTTATTTCTCCGCAAGCTTTCGACTAGGGCAGGTCTTAAAGAACTCCCAAACTACGTCGGTTGCCGAGAAGTCGGGGCTGACCTTCGAGTCGGTCACATTGACATTTCGCAAGGCCGACGGGCCGGGCCAATTATGCCCTCCGCCGTGGACCAGGTAATACTGAGTTTTGACGCCGCCGGGGCCGTCTGGGTACTTGGAGATCTCGACCGAGAATTTGTCCTTCGGATCTTTGTCGAGCGTTGACCGGGCGGGCTCTCCCACGTTGCCGTTGAGCTTGACGTACAGCGCCAGCGCGTCGGCGGTGGGAATCACGTCGCCCCGTTTTTTTGCGCCGGGCAGGCCAATTCCCCCGCCTCCGATGGGAACCATGGGATCCGCGTCTCCCTGGATAATCAGGATCGAAACCGGATACTTCGGCGCGAATTTCTTCTTCACCTCGGGCGACACGCCGCCGACAACGGGCGCTATGGCGGCCACCAGGTCCGAAGCGTCGGCCGCTAACCGATGCGACATCAAACCGCCGTTCGAAATTCCGGTCGAAAAAACGCGGCCGCGATGGACTTTGTGCTTCGCGGCGACGTCGTCAACCACCGCGCGGAGAAACTTGACGTCGTCGAGGTTCCGTTTTTGAGCCGGCATGAAGTCAACGCCGCGCCCGTCATTCCAATAGCCTTCGAACGCCTCGGGATAGACGACGATAAACCCTTCACGATCCGCGAGCTCGTCGAACCGGCTCATCCGCTGCATGTTGGCCGCGTTCCCGCCGCCGCCGTGCATGGCAATCACCAGCGGCGCCGGATCCTTCGCCTTCGTCGGAACGTGCAGCAAGTACTTGCGATCCAGTCCGTCGACCGTCAGTTTCTTTTCCATCGTCGGTTCCGCCGAGTGGACTAAGGACGAACAGCAGCAAAACAGAGCGGCGAGGACGACGCCGGTCAATACAACTCGCATTGGAATGACTCCAGAGAATTCATGTTGATGCGCACAGCGGTGTGTTTACTTGGCCTCGACGGCCTTCTTCAGCGCGGCCTCGACCTCGGGCACGCTTGTGTCATTGACGGAGCGGTAGCCGAAGCTCGCTCTGACCGTTTTATCGGTAACGACGACCGCCGTCACGTCGGCGTCGAGATTGACGCCCCAATCTTCTGGTCCGCTCTTCTTGCCGCTAAAGACGCAAAGAGGCGTCGCATCGAACTGCATCGACTTCTGGACGCGCGGCAGATAGGCCTTGGCCGCGTCGGCGTCATCGGTGAGCCAGACGGCGACGATCTCGCACTTTCTCGCCACCTTCGGCGCGGCCGCGTCCAGCACTTTCAGAAAACGGGCCGTCGGCCGTTCGAAATGTTCTCCTTTCACGAAAATATAGATCGTCGGCTTGTCCTCACGATCGGCCGCGTAATCAATCTCTTTTCCTTCGTGGTCACCCGTCATGGCCAGTACCTTGAGCGCCGGCGCCTTGGCGCCTACGGCCGGACCAGACTCGACATCCGCGCGCGACGCGGCGCTCAGCGATAACAAAAGAATCAGAGCTATGGAAAAAACTCGCATGATTCACTCCAGGGAATTGACGCGGTTTGCTTGTGGAAACTTGCGCCCTCTCGCGATGTTAAACCGCTCAGGCATGGCTCGGCGCCGGGCCTTTCGGTTACTTTTCTTCTATCTCTTCGATTTTCAACCTGCCCAGCACCTGCGCGACGGGCAAAAAACTACTCATCGCCGCGCCATCTTTCAGGTTGGTCGTTGTCAACTTCAAGTGGCCGGCGCCCAGTCCTCCTTGTCCCAGCGTGCCGTCGACGCCGATCCAACGATCGCCAATGTAGACCTCGGTCCACATATGGAAGCCGAACGCCTGTTCGCTCGGCACGTAAACCAGGCCCAGCGCCACGCGGCTCGGAATCCCGCGCGCGCGGGCCAGCGCCGCCAACAGCACGGCGTGCTCGGTGCAATCGCCTGAGAGCGTTTCAGCCACGTCGGCCGCGGTGGCGAACGTCTGGGCGAAATTCTTCTTCGTGATCTTCTCGTTCACGTAGCGCTCGAGCGCCTGCGCAGTGCGCCAAGGATCTTTCTCATTGCCGGCTGCTTCGGCCGCCATCTTCACGATGCGCGGATCGTCGCTTTGGATATACGAATTTGGTTGGCGGTCGTCATCGTTCGGAGAAGTGTCTGCCGAGGAGACGCTGGCAGGCGGAAAATCCGGCCTGACGGCGAGGACCACGATGTCTGCCACGTTCGGGCCAACCGAAGTCACCCGCTGACTTTGGTCTGACGCAAACGCCGTCATCGGGTCGCCGCCATCGAGCCGCACGCGGTAGCGGAGTTGTTGGCGACCGTGCGGATTGTCGACGGCGCGCGGCGTTTTCACCAAGGTCAGCTTGCCGATATCGAGCGTCGCGCCGCTTTGTTCCTGCAGGGCCGTCTCGCGGGTTGTCCGATAGATCGTCTGCTGCATCGACGCGTTGACGGCCTTGATCGTTTGCCCCTTTTCATCGGTCCAGAGCGTATCGGAAATGGTTTGCTTGTCGGCCAGCGTAGTCACGGATTCGATGCGAAGCAGTTTCTTGCTCCCCTCAAGCAATTGGACGGTTTCCTCTTCGACTGCGCGGAGTTCCACGTCGGCCATTTGATTGAGGACCGGCGTCAGCATTCGCAGAGCGCGGCGCTCGCCAGACTGCATGGGCCGCCGCCGCAGGCTCTCTTCGATTGCATAAAATCCGCGGCATTCCGGGGTCCAAGGGATTGATCCTCGTATGGTTTTGCCGGCTCCTGTGGTCGTGGTTTGCAAAACGCCATCGGCGACCTGGCCCTCGAACGTCATGGCCACGCCGCCCAACTCCGCCGCGCTGCGGGCTTGCCGCAGTTCGCCGTTCGAGGTCTCGACGACGGCGTATCTCATTTCCGACTCAGTGACTTCCCCGTAGCGGCGGATTTTCAGCCGCACGGTCGTCTCGGTCTCGACGAGCGCGGCCTCGCCCGAAGCCGACCCGCGTTTTGTCACGGCGTAACCGATACGAGATTCGCCTAAGTAAAAGACATCCCAGGTTTCCTCGGTCGCCACGCTTGCCGTCTTGGTGATCGGCGCCGGCTGGGTGTCGCGATCGGAATTGGTCGCGCGGGCGCCGCATCCGGTGATCGTCAGAGTGGCCAGCGTGGCTGTAACACGCCAAAGAACGCGGCGTTGGCGAAACAAGGACGACATCAAAAGCCTCTTTCAGATGGCCTGCCGGCAGAGACAGCGGGTCCAGCGAAAAATTGCGACCCGGAGCTGATTATTTTTCGCTCGAACGAAATATAACCCAGCGGCGTACGGTATTGATAGCGATGGGGCGGATGCCCCGATTGGGGCCTCCGCCCTAATGAAAACCAATTCGACTCGACCAGGGAAGTCATTGCGGTTCGCGACACGTCGCGAACCGTGTGGCTTCCTTTTTTTGTTACCGCAAGCGCGCTAACGGAACTTGGACAGTAGACACGATGCTCCGAGCACAACAAGCCTACTGCCTGGGAAAGAAAGATCGAACGCACGCTCCGTGCGACGCGCAAAGTTTCGCGCGCCGACAGCCCGTGGCGGCAGAACATTATTGCGCTTTTGTCCCAGATTCGGCGGCGAGTGCTAGACTAAAACGAAGGGGCGCGGGACAAGATTCTGGGTGGGGAGAAAAGCTGATTTCGGTCGCTTTCGACCCTCGCCCTTGACCTATTCCCCGGCG
>DASXPZ010000658.1:0-4687 GCA_036493275.1 Pirellulales bacterium | reverse complement strand
CCCCGACGACGTCGTGCTGTGGATGCTCGGCAAGCCGCTATCGTTCGTTCCGGGCAAGCGATCTGCGTATTCGAACTTTGGTTACTGTGTGCTAGGGCGGGTGATCGAAAAAGTGACGAAGCGGCCCTACATGACCTACTTGCAACAAAACGTCTTCAAGCCGGTCGGCATCAGCCCGAAAGAGGTTAAATTGGCCTACGCCGACCCGACTCAGCGCGACTCGCGCGAGCCGTGGTACAACGAGGCGCTCGACGTCGACGTGATGGACGCCCACGGCGGCGTGGTGATTTCGTCGCCGACGCTGTGCCAGTTTCTTGACGCCTACTGGATCAGCGGCGAGCCGCGCAAGCCGGGCGAAAAAGGCTACGTCTATACGTTCTTCGGCTCAATGCCTGGCACGTCGGCGATTGCCCATCAGCGGGCCGACGGCATCAACTTCGCCGCCGAATTCAACGGCCGCCACGGCGACGCGAACCAGGACAAGTTCACGGCTGAACTGAATAAACTGATCGATGGACTGAAGTAGGCTAGAGGCGAGAGGTAAAAGGCGCCGAGCAGGCGCATCACTGGGAGTGCGAGGCTCCCGCCGAGCAAGCGGCTCGCAAGACGTCGCATTGGGAAGCATCTCCTGCAAAGAAACCGCGGAGCCATGTAATCGTTAGGCAATCCTCCGCTCCGAATACTGCCCTCATCAGCGCACCCCACCGCATGCAGTAATCTAACTGCACGGGCGCCGCCGGCCGACTGCAATCTCCTAATATGTTGCGCCGCGTCGCCGCGCCCCACTTTTCGATCGCAAGTCACTCGCTCATTGCGACTTGCAGGCCCGGCATCTCGGCCTCGAATGCCCTCCGGCATGGCGTTTGTATTACTCCTCCCGCGTCGTTGACTCCGACCCCCAACGCGTGAGGCGCAAGAATGGCCACGAACGAACCGCAAGAAGCGAAATCTCCCCTCGTTCATTTCCTCGACAGCTTTCTGCAAGAGCGAAACATCCGCTGGATACTGATCGCCGGGCTGGCGATCTTGTTCGGCTCTTCGGTGATGCTCGTCACCACGCATTGGCACTCGGCCGGCCCGCTTTGGAAGTATTGCGTTTTCCTGGGCTATACCTCGCTGGCGTTTGTCGCCGGGCGTTATGCCTGCCTGAAGTTCGATCTGGAGCGAACAGGCAATGTGCTGATGTCGCTCGTCACGTTGCTATTGCCCGTAACGATCGTCGCCTGGCGCTGGACGTGGTTCGATGGCTCGAGCGCGGCGCTCTTTGAACTTCCATCGCTCGCGCTGCTGGCGGCCAATCTGGGGCTGGCGGCGTTTGCGGCGCGCGAGATTTTTCGGCACATGTTGCGCGACGATCAATTCACGTTCCTGGCAAGCTACGTCATTCTCTGCGCCTCGGCCGCGTTATTGCCCATTCTCCCTTCGGCCCTGTTGCTGCCAGCGGCCGTGTCGTTGTGGCTGGTGTTCACGGCCGGCGCGCTGAAGGTGAATCGCCACGTCTTTTGGCTGGTCGACGAGTTGCGATTGCCTCGGGTGTTCGGGTTTCTGCCCGTCGCGCTCTTGGCGGCGCAGTTTGTCGGCCTGGTGGCGCTGGGAATCGCGCCGCGCGTCGATATCTTCTGGCTTGGCCCGGTCGGTGTGTTGACGTCTTTGACGATCTTGCTAGTGGCGGATGAGTTGGCCCGCGTCCATGAACAGCGGACCGGAGGTCTGGTCTGGCCGTGGCCGCTGTCAATCGCCGCGCCGGTGGCGACGGGATTGATCGTCTGCGCCGCAGGCCTGGCGCTGGCCGGCGCAAGCTTGCCGTTGGCGCACGACGGGCGACCGCTGGTGATTGCCGCGGCAATTGCGGCAGTGGCGATGTACCGTGTGGCGCGCCGGACCGATCGGACGATCTTCATCTACGCGGCGCTCGTGCTGGCGACCGTGGCGTACAACTTCTCGCCGGCGTTCTCGCTCGACGCGGCCCGCGCCGTCGTTGCGCAATCGGCTCAGGTCGTGCAAGAACAACGTTTGCCCTTCGCGTTTTATGGCCTGACCTATTTGCCTCTGTTGGCCGTGATGTTGGGTGTCGGCGCTTGGGCAAAGCGGCGCGGAGATCTGCTGCTGGCCCGACCGATCGAACATTTCGTGGGCATCGTGGCTGCGATCTTGTTGACGCTCGGCTCGACCCATCCGAAAGCGATCTGCGGCGTTGGACTGGCGCTGACGGCCGTCTTTGGCGCCCATGAACGGATTTTCCGCACACGTTCGGGCGAGTGGGGGACGATCGCCGCGTGGCTCGTCGCCTGCCTGGGGGCGGTCCCGCTGGCGAATCAGATCTTGAGCGAGCCGCTGACCGAGTTCGCGTTCGTTGTCTCGCTGGCGGGCGGGACAAGCGTGCTGTTTGCAATCGGCGCGCTGCGAAGACGCGGCGAAAAATCCGAGCAATCGCCGTTTGAGTTGGCGAGCCTCCTCGTCTCGGCGGCGCTAGCGATCGGCTTCTTGCTGCTCGTCGCGATACAGATTGCTCAAGAGCCTGCCGACTTCGCTTCGGTCGGGAGAGACTTCACGATCTGGCTCGCCGGCGGTTTGATCACCGCGCTTCTCTTGGTCCACAGCTTCCGCTGGCGCCACGCTCTCTTGAGCGTCGGCACGGTGCTATTTGCCCAGGCGATGCTTTTGCTCATCGTGCTGCAAAATACGGCGCTGGCGGATCGCATCCTACTACCAATCGTTACGCTGGCGCTAGCCGCGTCGTGGATCGGGGCTCGGTTGTTGCAACGCCGGCCGAACGGCGTCGTCGCGCAAGTCTTTGGAGCGGCGCTGTTCAACACGCTGACGGTGGAGCTCTCCGCCGCCGCGGCCTTGGTTTGGTTGCCCCTCTATGGTGTCACGATCGCCGGCTGGGAATTAATTCCCGCCAGCGCGCTCGATTATTTCGCCGCCGTGGCAATGATCTGCTGGTGCTTTGATCAGGCGGCGCAGTTTCGTCATCACTTCTCCGCGCTATTGGGAGAGTTGATGATCGTGGGGCTCGTCTGCGTTACCTTCCTGGCCAGGGCTGCCGGAATCGAAGGCTTTCATCCGCAGCAGTGGCTGCCGGTCGTCTGTGGTGTTACGGCGCTCGTGGGCATTGCGGCTGTCGAAGCGCTTCGTCGCGTCGACCGCGAGGCGCTGGCTTTTTATGGCCCGCTGCGAAGATCGATTCCTGCCGTGCTGGCCCAACCGATGTTGCTGTTGATGGGGATGATTTTCGTGGGCCTGGCCGGGTGGTCGACCGTGGTCTACACGCCTGCCTCACTGGCCGCCGTGGCGCTGGCGGTCGCCGGCTTCGCGTGGTTCGCATGGCGGATGGGTCAGATCATTACTCGCGTTACAATCTCGGCGGTCCTCTGCTGGCTGCTCATTACGCTGCCGGCCCATTTCGCTCCGAGCGGCGCCGTTGGCCTCGCGCAACTGGTGGAAAGCGACCTGGTCTGGCTCAGCTTTCCGGTTGCGCTGTTGGCTGCATGCCTGTTCGCAATTTGGAACTTCGTAAGCCATCGGGTGAAAGCGGACGAAGACGTCAACGTGATCGTCCATGCCCAGCGCGTTGGCCTGGGGCTCTTGGCAACGTTCGCCTTCGCCGCCGGGGTCAACGTCGCTGAGCCGGCGGCGTGGCAGATGGCGTTGGTCCTGGCGGCGCCGCTGCTGGTGGCCGCCGAAGAATTCTATGCCGCCTGGCGTTACCAGACGCAACAACACGTGTGGATTGGCGAAGCGTTGATTGCCGCCGCGGTGATCGCCCTGGTGCGCTGGGGAATCATCGTGATCGGAACGCAGTACGGCATGTTCGCCGTGCTGGCGGTCGGCGTCACGCTCTGGGGGATCGGCCGCGCCTTGCGAGGACGCGGCCCGCTCGACATTTTTTCGGCCCCGCTCGAGGAAAGCGGCTACTGGCTGCCGGCGCTCAATATGCTGATCGCGCTGGCCAGCCATTTGAACTCGTCGCACGAAGTCTGGCTCGGCGCCCGCTCGCTGGCGTTGTTTCTCACTGCCGGATTCTACTATTGGCGATCCGTCGAACAGCGCCGTCCGGTGTCACTGCTGCTGGCGACCGCGATGACGAACGTAACGGTGTTCGTCGTCGGGCGCGAGATGTCGTTCACCACTCCGCAGTTCTACATGATTCCGCTGGGCGCCTCGATCGTGCTCTTGGCCGAGTTGCTGCGGCGCGAAGTCCCGCATTCTCTCCGAGATCCGCTCCGCTACCTGGGCGCCATCATCGTGCTGGTGTCGCCGGTGTTCGAGATGCTCGACGGCTCGTGGCTGCCGTTTCTGACGCTGATGATCGCCTCGATCGTCACGATCCTATTGGCGATCGGTCTGCGCGTGCGAGCCCTGATCTATACGGGCCTCGGTTTCCTGCTGGCGGACCTGGCCGGGATGATCGTCCGCGGCTGCGTCGATCATCCGCAACTGTTGTGGGTGGCCGGCCTGGGCCTGGGGACGGGCGTGCTGGTGCTGGGCGCGCTGGCGGAATTGAAGCGCGAAAAGTTGCTGGCCCGTGTCCGCGTGTTGTCGCTGGCGCTCGAAGCTTGGGATTAACTGTCTCGTTCTGAAAAAGCGTCTATCCAAAGTCGTTCACTTGTTTCGCTACATCATTCTTTGAGAAGAGGACTTGTCATGAGTTGGTTCGAACAATTCAGTTTTGTGATTCGTTCAA
>DASXPZ010000657.1:0-5649 GCA_036493275.1 Pirellulales bacterium | reverse complement strand
GGATGCCGCACGATCCGCGGGCTCATGCCTTTGAAGACCAGCGTCGTGCCGAGCGTGGCGTTGTAATCGCCGAAGTCGCGCAAGCCCGACGCCAGGCACGCCGCCACGCCGTCGGTCGCGCCGGCAAAAATAGGGACCCCGCGCGAAATGCCGGTCGCCTCGAACCCGGCCGCGCTCATTTCGCCCAGCCGCGCGCCGGGCGCAACAACGCGCGGCAAGCGCGCCGAAATTCCGTCGAAGCTCGATAACCACTCGGGCCAGCGATCATCGATCAGGTTGTAGCCGGTCTTCAGCGCGTTGCTGCAATCGGTCGTCGAAAAATCGCCGCTGAGTTGACCGACGATGTAGTCCGCTTGATGAATCAAGCGCGTCGTACGCTGCCAAACGTCGGGCTCGCGCCGCGCGATCCAGAGCATCTTCGCCAGCGCGAACGACGTGTCGAAGCGATAGCCGAGCCGCGCGCAGTGATCGCCTGACGCGTTGTTCAACTCGGCGGCTTCGGCCGTAGCGCGGGCGTCGTTGTACATGATCGCCGGGCGCGTCGGCCGGCCGGCGGCGTCGAGCGCTACCACGGTCCCCGATGTGCCATCGACGCACACGCCCAACAGTTCGAGCGGTTGGCGCCGCCGCTGCTCCGCTTGTTCGATCACCTGCCTCACGGCTGCGCAAACCGCCTGCCACCATGCTTCGGACGATTGCTCCCGAAAAACTTCGGCTCCCGGCGTCGCGGCGGCAGTGACCAAAGACGGGGCGGGCGAATTCGAGGACGGGGAACTCAGCGGGGGCGAACCCGTTGCTAGCGACACGCTTACTCTCGCCACCACCTGGCCGGCCAGGCCGCACGCCATCGCGCGGACGCCGCTGGTCCCTAAATCAACGCCTAACACGACCGGCCCGATATCCTTTTCCATCATGAATATCCGACGTATAGGGGCTGAATGGGGCGAATCGGGCGGGCTGGCGCCGAACGCGCGCCGATCCCCGGAAAGTGTTTGTAGACCTTATGGGACGTTGCTATGGTAGGAATTCCTGAAACTCTTGGGCCGGTTAACCGGGTAGATTGCTTATCGGTGTTCCCTGGTTCCCTGATCTGCGATCGGCATTCCCGGACGCCAAGGTTCCTGTCATTTGTCTCGGGCTGAAACGCCCTTTTTCACTGCGCCCTTTTTTCACTGGGAATCTACTCGATTCTCGCCATCAAGTCGTTGGAGGATTTGGATTATGAGTCGCCTTGTTGCACACCCGTTGGCCGTGATGTCGGCCTTGTTGACGGTCAGCGCGTTTGCCGCCGTCGCCCGCGCCGAAGACGCCCCCAAGGCGCTCGGCGAATGGAAGTTGAAAATCATGACCGATGACGGTCAGTCATTGCAGGGAGGTCTGAAGCTGACGCAGGAGGACGGCAAGATCAAGGGGCTGTTCACTGGCCCGGACGGAACCGAGGTCAAAACCGAAGAAATCACGGCAAAAGGCGAGGATTTGGCGGTCAAGGTCGTGCTCGATTTTCAGGGAACGGAGCTGGTCGCCAAGTTCAAGCTGAAGGCGACTGGCGACACGCTGAAGGGGAACGTCGAATACGATCTGGGCGGCCAGACCGGCACGCTCGACGTCGTCGGCGAGCGAAAGGCCGCGGGCGGCAAGATTGACGAAGGGACCTGGGACCTGGAAATCAAGACCGACGACGGCCAATCGTTGAAGGCCGCGGTCAAGCTCTCGAAAGACGGCGACAAGCTCGGCGGCAAGTTCGTCGGTGTCGACGGAACCGAGGCGAAAGTGACCGACGCCGCGGTAAAAGACGGCGAATTAGCCTTCAAAGTCACGCTCGATTTCCAAGGGAGCGAACTGGTCGCCAAGTTCAAGCTGAAGGCCGCCGACGCAGGCGCCAAGGGAACGGTCGATTACGACCTGGGTGGCCAGACCGGCTCGCTCGACGTCGTGGCAAAGCGCCCGGCCGCCGCGGCTGGGGGCGCCATTGGCAAGTGGGATATGGAAGTCGTGACCGCCGACGGTCAATCGCTGAAATCGACGATTAAGCTCGATAAAGACGGTGATAAAGTCGTCGGCAAGTTCACCGCGTCCGACGGCAAGGAAGTCAAGCTAGAAGATCTGAAGCTCGAGGGAGACAACCTGGCCTTCACGATCAATCTCGACTTTGAAGGAACGGCGCTCAACGCCAAGTTCAAAGGGAAGGTCGAGGGAGACAACTACAAGGGCGCCGTCGACTACGACCTGGCAGGCCAGACCGGCACGCTCGACTTCAAAGGAAAGCGCGCCAGCGGCGACTCGAAGTAACGTTTTAGCCCTGTTTTCTCGGAAAAAACGCGAGATTCGTCTTCCATCGTTTTGGACCGAAATTCATTGTCCGTGGGCGCCTGCCGACTCGGTGGCGCCCACGGATTTTTTCATGCGCTACTTCAACAGAGGGGTTCGATCCGAGCCATTGGATAGCACCGAATTTGCAATTTGTTTCACAACTTCTAAAAAAATCGGAAAAATATGTTGCATGGATTGTAAGCTCGGTTTAGCATGAGTCGCAGGGCCAGGAACTCCGACGCAAAACACATTCGTGGCAGCGGCGGCAGTTGGCACGTCATCACACCAGTCACGAGAAGGACGCCCTAATGTCGAGTTCGTTCATGCACAAGCTGACAGTCGTCGCGACTTCGCTCTCTTTAGGGTTACTCGTTCTGGCCTCTTCCGCCTCGGCCGACGTCCAGTGGAGTATCCTCCCGTCGAGCAATCTCGGCGGGTTTGCCAATCTCAACCTCGACGCAGCCGGACCTCAAGACTACAGCGTTTATCCCGACGCGCCTCTAACGGGACATGTTGACCCGAACGACCCGAACAGCGCAGAGTACAATTACATTTATCCTCCTGATCCCAACGGCTTAATGTACGTCCCGCCGATCGCCATCGGTTCCGTGCCTCAGACCGATTCCGGCACGTCGGGTTTTGGCTACAATGTGCAGGATCCGTCCAAGTCGGCGCCTGGCTCAGTGAATTCACTCGTAGGAAAAGGGACCGGCTATTTTACGACGTACGGAAGCAGCCCAACAAGCTCTTTGGATTTTGGCGCTAAGCCATCGACGACCCCCACGTTGACCCAGCTCACCGTTTCGGCATTGCCCATCGGCAATTTCTATCCCGATTCGACGAGTTTCAGCGGCGGATCCGCGCCGACATTTGATGTAAATGGCATTCCCCAGTACCATTTTGGCAATGCGCAACCAGCGGATAGCGCCGCCACGCTCATCACGACTTCCCCTTTGAGCGGTTTCAACGCGCTCACGGGGGGCGACTTCTCAACCGCGGGGAAGGATAATGGCCGTATTGCGGTTTTTGGGCTTCAATCGCTCCCCATCTCAGCGGCTCCGATTCCCGTAACCTCAGGGACGTTCGATGGCACCAAGTTGAGTTTTATGGGCACGCTTGGTGTTTCCGTTAACGTAGCGCTTGCCGCGGATCCGAACGGCGCAGAACAAAAACCTTTCGGGATCACGGCTGCCCCAGGCGATAGCGATGTCGATCCTCCCGCAGCCAGTGGTTTTCCCCAGATTGGAACCAATGAGGTGGATAACACATTGACGGCAGCGCAGGCCGTGGGACACATTACTCGATCGGGGGCCCTGGACGCACAAGGCCACGCGATCCCGAATACAGGTCCTAATTACATCATGACGGTCCCCTTTAGCACGACGGACGCCATTTCACACAACACGCCCGTTTATCCCCAACTTACCGGTGATGGAACTCCTCAGCTTGTGCTGACGTTGACGATCAATATGGTCGCCCAGGCCAACGTTCCGCTGGGTGACGGAAATTTCGATGGTTCCGTCAATGGCCTTGACCTTAGCGGAGTGCTAGGGCATTGGTTGGCCACTGACTCGACGCATCTTGGGATTGGGGACGCCAATGGCGACGGCGTTGTCAATGGTCTTGATCTCAGCCTGGTCTTGGGGCACTGGCTGCAGCACTCAACTCCCTTGGGCGGCGGCGGCGGCGGATCTGTCGGCCCGACTGCGGTTCCGGAGCCAGGTAGCCTATTGCTTTTCGGTTTTGGCGCGGTTACTATGTTAGTCATGGCCCGGCGCCGCGCTCGTCGCTAAGGCGACAGAAGCTTTGCGTCGCAAGGCGCAGAAACATTGCGTCGCAAGGCGCAGGCACTTTGTGTCGCAAGGCGACAGTGAGTGTCGCGAAGGACATCGTGTTACAAAAGTAAGTAATGCAGTTGTTATGACGGAGAGACGAATTCTGAATCGTCTTCCGTAACGGATCCTTAGAATCACTGACTAAACGTTGGAACTTCTGCGAGTGGTGCTAATGCAGGTGACTCGGTAACTCGAAGGCTTCAAAGCCTAACGCCCGACTGAACTAGTTGGGCGCCTCTTGGTTACAGAATTTGCTTGCGCATTACGCACCATCCGTAGAAGGAGACAACACAGTGAATTTTCGAGGTATTTCCGCATTTCTCGTCGCAGCCCTATCCGTTGTGGTCATCGCCGGTCAGGCGAACGCTGCGAAACTTGTAGTTACTGACGTTCAGACGAACGCCACCAATCCATTGATTCCAGTCGGCGAAAAAATCTTCAGCGTCGGCATTCTCATGCAGGCCTCGGATCCAGCCCAATCGGCGATCATTGCCAGCATGGTCTTCGGTGGCTCAGGTGGTCAACCCATTCAGGCTTCGTCGCCTGCGCAAAACGGTGTCAAGGATCTTCAGGCCCTCGTCAACAAGACCGACCAGGATCCTCCGATTGACGTTTCGCTACCGCGTGCTATCGATACTTTTTGGTATGCTGGCACCGGCGGCACGTTGACGACTTCAGAGGGGGGGAACACCGATCCCCCGATTGCTCTTCCGTCCGACCCCAGCTTGTCGGGGCATGGATTCAGTGCAAATCCGAATGCGAATATCTGGAACCCGCAAGGCATTACCGGAGCCGAAGTGAGTGGGAACACGTCTGGCACCGCCATCCAGTTGTTTGCATCCTGGGGTCCGTCAGGCACTTTCGTCTCTCAGGGCACCATTCTTCCGTTAGTCCAAATTGCCGCTACTGGCAATGTCTCGATTACGGTCGGCAATAACGCTCAACTCGGCCCCCTCGGCCTGTTAGTGACCGGGAACGGCGCCCTTGATCAGGCCGTTGCAAACGATGTGTTCGGTCATCCTTATAACACGATCTCAGACTCCGGCAACTCGGCCGCCATTGGGGCGTATATCAGCTTCAATCCAACGACCGATCCGAAAGCGATCAACGCCACCGCGGCGCCGGAGCCTTCGACCTTGGCGTTGGCTGGTTTGGGCCTGGTAGGCGCACTGCTCGTTCGCCGTCGTCGTAAGTAGTCGTCCGGGACTGCCGGCCTGACTGGGTCGGCTCGTCTCGGGCCGAAGAGGAAGAAAGTAAATAAGATCGACACCCAAGCCGGGGATGGCGCAAGCCACCCCGGCTTTTTGTCGTCTTAGGCGACGAAGTGAAGCAGCGGCAGGAAAAACGTGGCATAGTAGATCGTGGAGTATCGAGGGTCGGACGTAGAGATCGGACGGAACCGCCAAACAGCCTACGCGAACGGGGTCTATTTTCGACTCCTCATGGTCTCTGGGGCGGTCGCGCGGAAGGGAGCTGATCGAGCAGGCGACTCTGCGATTCTGCG
>DASXPZ010000656.1:0-3952 GCA_036493275.1 Pirellulales bacterium | reverse complement strand
CGGATCGCCCGGTTCGCCTTTGCCGAATACAAACACATCCGCAGGATACGATTCGCCAATTCGGAGTTGATGGCGATCGCGCAGCGCTTCCACCGCGTACAAGTCCCATGGGCTGGTTACCTGTTCGCCCGAGAGGGTTTTGCTCATGCCGGCAAACTGTCTTCGCGCCTCCTCGAGGTCGAATTCATGATGGAATTTCGTAGAGCCGCGCACAAGCATATTTCCTGCCTCCTTGAACTACCTCAAAGCTATCTAAAAATTACGAGGCGTCAGGCATGCCATTAGTTATTACCCGACAAAGATGCTTTCTAAATGATCTGCTTTCAGTCTAACCGCAGTTTTTACGGAATGCGAAGAGGCGCCAACTCCCTGTTGCGCTCTGCGAATTGCGAGTGATTCTCTCGATTTGAGGTTCCGCCCCGGTTGTTCGTTTTCTCCCTGCCATCTATTATGGCCGTAAGGTGAATGTCGATGGCCGCCGCGCGTCCTACGCTGATTGTTTGCGAACAAACTGGGCATTGGGCCAGCGCGATTCGCCGTTTGTTTTCGCCCGCTGCGCCCGCCGCGGTGCGCGCGGCGTCGGAAGACACGGCGTCCGCAGAAGAAACCGGAACCGAACGGCAAGATCGACTTGTCGCCACCCCGAAAATTCGCCACGGCGATGACGCGCTTGCGGCAGACTACAGGATTATCGAAACCCGCACGACCGAGAACTGCCTGAGCGAGCTCGCGCGGTCGCCCGCGGCTCTGGTGGCGGTTGAGCTTAGCGGGGACACGCGAGAGAGGGCGCTGGAGTTGCTGTCGACGATCGCTGAGCGATACCCGGCCGCTAGCGCGGTGGTGTTGGCCGATCGCCGCATGCGATCGTACGAATGGATCGCGCGGGAATTGGGAGCGATCCATTTCGTCGCGTCGCCCAGACAACTGGCGCCGCTGGCGACGATTGCCGGGAAACGCTGGAAGCGGTTCCGGCCGTCGTCCGACGCAAGTCAGGAGAATGAGCGCAGCGTCGAGGAGATTTGGCGCAGCCTCCCTTGGGGGTGAGAAGTCGAATCGATCGCGTCCGTCTGGGATGAGACGCCAGGCAAAGATTCAACCCTACGATTCGCCTTAGCAAAACCAAAATCAGAGCTTCTTCGAGTCCTTTGAAACCGTTCGCTACGTCGGGAGTCGCCATGCCAGCCGGTCAGATTACTGTGTCAGACGTCACCGCGGCCTTGGCCGATTTTCGTGATCCGGAGTCGGGACGCCCGGCCGTCGAGATGGGCCAGATTCGTGATATTCAAACCGACGGCCGGCGAGTCTCGCTCACGCTGGCTCTGACCACGATGGCCGCCCCGCTGTGGGAAGAAGCGCGGGCCGAATGCGCGGCGCTCTTGCGACAAAAGTTCCCCGGCGCGGCCGAGATCGAAGTCAAGCTGGGAATTCATGAGCGCAAGCCGCAACCACTCGGCGAGATCGGCGTCACGGCCAAGTGCGTGATCGCGGTCGGCTCCGGCAAGGGCGGGGTAGGCAAAAGCACGATCGCCGCCTCGCTGGCGTATGGACTCCACCTGGCGGGCGCCAAGGTGGGACTGATGGACGCAGACGTCTACGGCCCCAGCATTCCCCACCTGATCGGCGTCAATCACCGCCCTGAGGTTCACGAAGGAAAGATCCAGCCGATCGAGGTCGACGGCATGAAAGTCATGTCGATGGGCTTTCTCATTCCACCGGGCGAGGCCGTGGTGTGGCGCGGCCCGATGTTGCACGGCGCCATCCAGCAGTTCTTGCGAGACACGGCCTGGGGGGATCTCGACTATTTGATCATCGACATGCCACCGGGCACGGGGGATATCGCCCTGACGTTGTCGCAATTGCTGCCGCTAACCGGCGCCGTGATCGTCTGCACGCCGCAAGACGTGGCGCTGCTTGACGCCGTGAAGGCGATCGCCATGTTCCGCAAGGTGAACATTCCGGTGCTGGGAATGGTCGAGAATATGAGCTACTTCATCTGCCCCGATAACGGCAAGCAATACGACATCTTCGGCCACGGCGGCGCCAAAAAGAAGGCCGCCGAGCTCGAGATCCCATTTTTGGGCGAGGCGCCGATCAACATCAACATGCGAATTCGTGGCGACGAAGGGCGGATCGCCGGCAATTTTTCGGACGAAACGATCGCTCCTTACCTGCAAGCGCTTTGCCATAACCTGGTGAAGAATCTGGCCACGGCCCGCCGCGAACGGCCGCCGCTCCCCACGCTGAACGTGCTGCGATAAGACAGGCGTTTTCTTTCAATACATGACTTCATCCCTCCGGATTGCCCGCCTTGATGCTCGCCGCGACGATTTTCGCGCTGCGCTCGCGGCGTTGCGCGAGCGGCTGAGCCCGCGCGGCAATCTGGTGAGCGAGGCCGGCCGGCAAAAGACGCTCGCCGTGTTCGGCGAGGCGCTAACACCGGCGCAAGTGGTCGAGCGAATCTGTCATGACGTCTCCACGCTCGGACTCGACGCGGTGCTCGACTATTCAGCCCGCATTGATGGCGCGAAGCTGAGCGCCGAAACGTT
The DNA here is from genome assembly GCA_036493275.1 of Pirellulales bacterium. Classification (GTDB taxonomy): domain Bacteria; phylum Planctomycetota; class Planctomycetia; order Pirellulales; family JACPPG01; genus JACPPG01. Next base: position 1,406 of record DASXPZ010000656.1, on the reverse strand, counting down.
GCGGGTACCACAAAGTGAATTGGCGGCCGCCCACGCCCAGGCGGCGCCCGAGTTGCTGGCAACGATCGAGCGCGTGCGCCGGAATATCCACGAGTTTCAATCGGCGATCTTGCACAAAGACACGGTCGTCGAACGCGCCGAAGGAGTACGGTTGCGGCAGCGCTATTTGCCGCTGGCGCGGGTCGGGATTTGCGTTCCCGGCGGAGCGGCCGCTTATCCTTCGACAGTGTTAATGACCGCAGTGCCGGCGCAGGCGGCGGGCGTGCGCGAACTGGCGGTGATCGCCCCGCCTACGCCGCTGGGCGCCTACAACAAAGAATTGCTGGCCACCTGCCACGCGCTCGGAATCGACGAAGTCTATCGCCTGGGGGGCGCGCAAGGGGTCGCCGCCCTGGCCTACGGTGTGGCCGGGTTGCCAAAGGTCGACAAGATCGTCGGGCCGGGCAACTTGTTTGTCGCCCTGGCGAAGCGATTTGTCTATGGCGAGGTCGATATCGATTCGATCGCCGGTCCGAGCGAGGTGGTCGTGGTGGCGGACGACTCGGCCCGGCCTGACTTTTTGGCGGCCGATATGATCGCGCAAGCTGAACATTCGCCGGCTTCGAGTGTCCTGATTTCGTGGGACGCGGAAGTGCTCGACCGCGCGCTGGCGGAATTATCGCTGCAATTGGCTCGCTTGCCGCGCGGCGAGCTGGCCCGTTGCAGCCTTGAAGAATTTGGCGCTTTGATCCTGGTCGGCAGCGCGGACGAAGCGGCGCAAGTGGCCGATGAGATCGCGGCGGAGCACCTGCACCTCTCGACGCGCGATCCGGCCGGCTTGCTGGCCAAAATCCGCTCGGCCGGGGCGGCGTTTCTCGGACATTACACTCCGGTGGCCCTGGGAGATTACGTGGCCGGCCCTTCGCATGTTCTCCCGACTGGCGGCACTGCGCGTTTCGCCAGCGGATTGTGCGCAAATGATTTTTTGCGTCGCACCAGCGTGATCGAGTACACGCCGGGGGCGCTGGCCGCGGCCGCCCAGGACGTGAAAACTCTGGCGGAATGCGAAGGGCTGACGGCCCATTGGGCGAGCGTCGAAATTCGGCTGAAAGGCAAAGAGTCGCAAAAATCGCCGCCTTCGAAATAGAACCCCACTACTCCAATCGACGACCATCCGAGCACGTTGCGTCACTCGTCCCCACTGGCTCCTACCTGGCCTGCCCCGCATGTCCTACTTTCGTCCCGAGATCGACGCCCTGCTCGGCTACGTCCCTGGCGAGCAGCCGCAGGTGGGGAAGTTCATCAAGCTGAACACCAATGAGAATCCCTATCCTCCTTCGCCGGCGGTGGCGCGGGCCATCACCGCGACGCTGGAGCGCGGGCTGGCCCGCTATCCTGATCCGCTGGCCAGCGGCTTTTGTCAGCGC
>DASXPZ010000655.1:0-3900 GCA_036493275.1 Pirellulales bacterium | reverse complement strand
AAATCGAGCTTGCGTTCAGCTTGACGAAGATGGCCGAGCAGACGTCCCAGAGCGATCCGGCCGAGGCGGAAAAGCTGTACCGACGCGTGGTCGCAATCACAGCGGAACTTGTCACCGCGTCGCCGTCGGCCCCCCTGCATTTCAAGCGCTGGCTGGACGCTCAGAATGGGCTCGTCGACCTGTTGGTAAAGCTGGGCCACGAAGCGCAAGCTAACGAACAGCGGCTGTACGGCGCGCAGTTCATGCGACAATTGGAGAGCAAGACTACTGGCGAGGCCGTTGAACGTGCGATTGCCGTTAGCTTTGGCGACCGCGGCGATGCATTGGCGCGAAGCGGTCGACGTGAAGAGGCCATGGCGATGTTTCGCGAGGCCATTCCACGATACGAAAAGCTCGCCGCGAATCACGATTGTCCCGCGCGCCTGCGAAGCAACCTGGGCTATTGCTATGGCTGGGTCGGCGGTTTGGAGAACAACCGCAAAGCTGCCGCGATCTTTGCCAGGCTGATGGCCGAGGTTCCGTCACATAAGGCATATCAGGAAGCCCTCGCCAACGCCCTCCTCGCCATGGGCGAGTATTTGGCCAGGGAACGCGGCTTCACCGAGGCTGAGACCAGTTTCCAACGCGCCATCGAGCTCAATGGGCGACTGTTGACGGACGCCCCGAAAAACGTCGGCTACAGGGGCAATCTGGCCAGAGTCCAGCGGAGCTACGGTGACATGCTGTTTCAGGCGGGCCGCGCCGACGAAGCAGAAAAGATCCAGCGCAGGGCCTTGGACGTTTTAGAAAAGCTGGCCGCAGACCATCCTAAAGAGCCGAAGTATCGCGTTGAGGTGGGACACAGCCTCTGGCAATTGGCAAATCTTTCCTCCACTCTCGGCCAGCATGACGAAGCAGAAAAGATTCACCGTCAGGCGTTGGATATTTTTGAAAAACTGGCCGCCGACGTCCCCACGGTCGCCTTTTACCGACAAGAACAAGGTTTCAGTTACTGGCAACTGGGTTCCCTGATGATGAAGATTGGCCGACCGCAAGACGCCGAGGAGCGCATGCGCCAGGCCTTGGCTATCCATGAAAAGCTCGCAGCCGACTTTCCGAATGAACCCGAATATCGAGCGCGGCTGGCGCGAGGCTATAGCCCGTTAGTCGAGGTTCTGCTCCCACAGGGCAAGCAAGCGGAGGCAGAAGAGACCCTTCGGCAGGCCGTGAAAACATATGAAGAGTTGACGGCTCAAGTTCCCAACGACCCGAACTTTCGCGTTGAGATGGGACACAGCCTCTGGCAATTGGCAAATCTCTCCTCCGCTCTCAGCCAGCATGACGAAGCAGAAAAGGCCCATCGCCGGGCGTTGGAAGTTTTTGAAAAGCTGGCGGCCGAATTCCCCACCGTCGCCTTCTACCGACAGGAGCAAGGCATCAGTTACTGGAGCGTGGGAACGCTGATGAAGAACATTGGCCGACCGGACGCCGCGGAGGAGCCGATGCGTCAGGCATTGGCTATCCATGAAAAGCTTGCGGCCGACTTTCCGAATGAACCCCTCTATCGAGACCGCGTTCCGCAAAGCCATAGCGCGTTGGTCGAGGTTCTCCTCCTACAGAGCAAGCAAGCCGAGGTGGAAAAAACTCTTCTGCACGCCGTGAAAACGTTCGAGGCGCTGGCGGCGGCGCATCCCAAGACTCCGGACTTTGCGCGATTTCGAGCCGATGCGTTGCATCGTTTGGCTCAATTGCAAACGTCAAACAAGCAGGTCAAAGAGGCGGAAGAATCCGATCGGCAAGCGATCGACGCCTACAAGACGATCATCGCCAGCTTCCCTGACTCCGATGAGCTTGGGATGGTCTACCTGAACCTGGCTCCGTTGCTCGCCGGCAGCAATCAACCCAAAGACGCTGCTGATGCCTATCAAAAAGCGTTCGAGCGTATCCCGAATAACACTGAGGCGCTAAACAACGCCGCCTGGACATTAGCCACCTCCGGGGATGTTCGATTGCGGAACCCCGAGCTGGCAGTGGAATTTGCCAAAAAAGCAGTATCGTTGCGCCCACAAGATGCGACTTTCCACAACACATTGGGAGTGACGCACTATCGCGCAGGCGATTGGCAAGACGCGATTGACTGGCTTGAAAAATCTATGAAGGGCCGCAACGGCGGGGACAGCAACGATTGGTTCTTCTTGGCAATGGCCCACGAGCGGCTGGGTCACAAAGAGGAAGCACGCAAGTGGTTCGACAAGGCCGTCGAATGGATGGAGAAAAACGCGACCCAGAACGAAGAACTCCTGCGCTTCCACCGTGAGGCGGAGGACCTCATCGTCGGCAAACCGGCCGTGGACGCGAAGTCCAAAAGTCGCGAGTAGACGCGGGCTGCCGCTCGCATTCCGCTAATCGCTGCATCGCCAAGGCTGGCAAGTCCCGTGGCGATACGGCCATCTTCGTGTGGGCAGAAGCGTGCCCTTCTTGAGTTCTCTTCCGGCATGCGCTTCGCCGGAGTCGCCTTCGGGAAGATTTAACTTCCCAAGAGTTCGAAATAATTCCGGATTCCGCGTGCAAGCGCGCATTGCTTATCGCATTCAGAGGTGACATCGATGTGATGGCGCTTGGAATCGCCGCAAGTAGTTTCGCGAGAGGAGCCACCATGCGAAGCGTCACGATTCAAAACGCCGCGATGTGCCGCTACGTCGCTTCGCTGATTCTTTCAATCCCATCGTATGCGTCCCATTTCTAGGACATTCTGAAACAGGAGATCCTCGTACCATGTCATTCACCAATTGGCTGTCAGAGCGCGTGCCGCTTTCTTTCCAGACCAGCGGATCGGCCGTGCGGCCCATGTTCAAGAAACGCGTACGGCCCGCGCAGAGAAGATTCAGCCCCGTCATCGAATACCTGGAGAGCCGCTCGATGCTCAGCGCGATTCCGGTCACGAGTGCCGTCGATGACGTGAGCCAGAGGGGCACCCTGCGGTACGCCGTCGCCCATGCCCAAAGCGGCGACACCATCCTATTGGCCGCAGCCCTCCAGAGCACCGGCATCACGCTGACGCAGGGAGAGTTGCTCCTCAGCCAGACGGGACTGACCATCAAGTCCGCGGGCAACGCCTCGGTGACGATTAGCGGCAATAGCATCTCGCGAGTCTTCGAGGTGGCCGGCGGCGCCGATGTCACCTTGTCGAACGTGCTCATCACCGGCGGCAACGGGCAAGCCGGCATTCCCGGCCGCCCGCACGAACTTCGTGGCGGCGGCATCCTCGTCGATGAACTTTCCACGCTGACGATCAAGAGTAGCACCGTAACCAGCAACTCCACCGCCGTGCTCGGTGGTGGCATCGCCGACTACGGGACGCTATCGGTCAAAAACAGCACCGTATCCGACAACCACGCCCTAGGAACTTACGGCGGCGGAATTGCCGTGTTCTCCGGCGCGCCGTTCTCCGCGCCATTGTCTGCCACGTTGACGGTCAGCGACAGCACCCTGTCCAACAACACCGCCCTCCAAAACGGCGGCGCCATTGGCAGCAGCTCCAGCACAGTGACGGTTCGCGACAGCATGCTCTCCGGTAATTCTACTGCAGTCTACGACGGTGGCGCCATCGCCAACAGTGGCTCGGGGACGCTGACGGTTACGGGCTGCACGCTGTCCGACAATGTCGCTGCCGGCAACGGCGGCGGCATCGCCAGCTTCGGCACGGCCGTGATCCGCGACAGCACTCTGTCCGGCAACACTGCTGCCCAAAACGGCGGCGGCATCCTTATCGGCAACGTCGGCATGGCCACGATCAATAACTGTACCGTGTCCGGCAACAGCGCTATTTCCTCGGGCGGCGGTATCGCCAACTTCGGTACTTCGACAGTCAGCGGTAGCAACCTGTCGGGCAACGAGGTGAGCGAGGGGGGTGCGGGGGGC
>DASXPZ010000654.1:0-9212 GCA_036493275.1 Pirellulales bacterium | reverse complement strand
GAGCTGGAAAAGCGCGCTCGCCAGGTCGTCTTTACGTTTCTACCGGCGTCAATCGCCATCGGCATGCTGTGCCTGTACTTCAGCTTTCGCACCTGGCGAACCCTGTTGGTTGCCGTAATAGGTAGCCTGTTGGCGATCTTGCTGGTGCTGGGCTGGTTGGCCGCCGGTGGCGGAACGATCGGCGTGGTGACCGTGGCGACGCCGGCCCTGATATCGATTATCGGCGTTGCTTCGACGATGCACTTTGCCGAATACGGGGCCGACTATGGCACAACGGGCGAGACGCGCGACCGCACGCGATTGGTCAGTTGGGTCGCGGTTCCTTGCCTGGGCGCCGCGGCCACCACGGCCGTCGGCTTCTTGATGCTGGTCTTCAATGAATTGGGACCGGTCCGCGATCTGGGGATGCAGCTCTTTGTCGGTTCGCTGCTGGCGTTTTTTGGCATCTTCCTAGTATCGCAGTTGATCCCCATCCGGAACGCGTCGCAAGGGGTCATGTTGACGCATAGTCGTTTCCGCCGCTACACCGCCGCGATCACCACGCGGCCATTTACTTCGATCGCATTTTTGAGCGCCATCACCGTGGTGCTGTTGTACTTTTCGATCACCGGGCTGCACGTGAACGCCGATCCGTTTTCGTTCTTCAACAAGGATCAACCGATTGCCCGCGCTTTGGCCCACTTTTCCGAGCGGCGGTTTGGCGTTTACATGCTTGACGTGGTATTAGTGCCCAAGGAGTACGCGCCGCGCCCGGAATTTGGACAGCCTGAAAATCCGGTCTTCAACGCCAATCGCAAACGGGCGGCGGAATTCAGCGACATCATCATCCGCGAGGGGAAAGACAAGGGAGTGATGCGGGTCGTTTCGACCGAGGCCTTCTTGCAACGGCAGCACAAGTTTCAAGAGGATCTCGATCGCGTGCGGCGCGAGGAAGGTTGGGCCGCTTTTGCAGCCAAGGCAGCCCGAGTCGCCAATCAATCGAGCAAATTCGGCGACACGTTTCAGAGCTGGAGCAAGGACAAGCAGAAGCAAGGCTCATTGCGGCTGACCTTTTTGGCGCACGATCAGGGAATAAACGGCTTCGGCCCGCTGCTAGAGCTGACCAAGGCCAACCTGCCGCGGGATCGCTTTGATTGTTACCTGTGCGGGTCGATCGCGCAGGTCGTCGATCTGGGCAATGGGCTTACTGGCGGCATTGTCCGAGGTCTGGGTTCCAGCATTCTGATCATCGCCGCGCTTTGCGGCATGATGTTCCGCTCCGTCAAGCTGATGTTGCTGGCCCTACCGCCAAATCTGTTCCCAGTGCTGGTGCTGTACGGCGTGATGGGAATTTTCGAGATTCCGCTCAGCGCAGGCTCGGCCATGGTCGCCACGATCGCCTTGGGAATTGCCGTGAATGACACCATGCACTTTGTTCTGCATTATCAAAGATTCACGCGCGACAACGGCTTTGGCACGCGCCGCGCTCTGGTGCAAACGATTGGCGACCTGGGCCGGCCGATCGTGCTGACGTCGATCGTGCATATCGCCGGCTTCACGGTCTTTTTGTTGACAGACTTCCAGCCGCTATTTCATTTTGGTCTGTTGTCGAGCGCCGCGATGGTGGCCGCCATGCTGGGCGATCTGTTCATGCTGCCGAACTTGCTGATGCTGTTCGACTATCGAGTCGACCGCCCCGACGCCGAGCCCGCGATCGAACATCACGCTCCACGGACCCAACCGCAATCAATCGGCTAAGCCTTCGCCGCAAGGCGCATATTGAGTAACTTGCGCCGTAAGGGGCTAGCGCCGTGATCATCAGCGCCGACAAAACGAAAGCTCTCTGTGCCGCCGGACTGCCGCCGTTTCGTCCTCACCCTTTATTGCGCAACGGGCACGCGCAGACGTTGGCCGGCGTTTATTTTCCGGGTGACCTGCCGGAATATGTCGCTGTGCAACACCGTCTGTCGCTCTCCGATGGTGACGCGACCATCCTGCACGACGATTGCCCCGGCGCCTGGCAGCCGGGCGACGCCGTGGCGCTGCTGCTGCATGGACTGGGAGGCTGCCATCAGAGCGTTTACATGCGGCGGGTCGCCGAAAAGCTGAGCGCTCGCGGCGTGCGCGCGTTTCGGATGGATCTACGCGGGTGTGGCGCGGCGATGGAGTTGGCACGCTATCCGTATCACAGCGGTCGCTCGGCCGACGCCGCCGCGGCGCTGGCGTTTTTGCAAGCGCTCTGCCCCGGTTCGCCCGTCACGCTGGTCGGTTATTCACTCGGCGGAAATATCGCGCTGAAGCTGGCGGGAGAAAGCGGCGCAAGCCCGCCGGCCAACTTGCTGAGCGTGATGACAGTCAGTCCTCCGGCGGACTTGGGCGCCTGTTCGGCATGGATCGGGCGTCGGCTGAACCGCGGTTACGATCGCTATTTCGCCCGCTTGCTGTCGACGCAATTGGCGGAGCGCCGCGCGCGGGCTCCGCACGCCTTGCACGCCGATTTTCCGCGGGCGCCGACACGGCTGCGCGAGATCGATGATTGGTTTACGGCCCCGATCTGCGGATTTGGCACGGCCGACAACTATTACCGCGTCAGCAGCGCCGCGCCGCTCATGCCCGAGATTCGCGTGCCGACGTTGATCGTCGCGGCCGCCGACGATCCGTTGGTGCCGGTGAAGACGTTCGCAGATCTGCAACTTTCGCCCACAACACGCTTGCAGATCACTCGTCGCGGCGGCCACCTGGGCTATATCGGCGCCAGCGGAACCGATCCCGATCGTCGCTGGATCGACTGGCGCGTCGTCGATTGGGTCTTGGCCCAACACGCGGCTCGCTAGGCGCGAGGCTGGAGGCCTGAGGCGTGAGACCTACTTCTTCGCGCCTGTCGTGATGTCCGCCAGCGCGCCGGAAATCAGCGCAATCGTTTTCGCGCGCGCGGCGGCGTTCCAGGCGAACGTGTGCTCCACGCCGGGATGCATGAAGTGCAACGTCAGGCTGTGAGGGCTTTGCCCCATGATTTCTTCGACCGCCAGCGCGTAGAGCATCATTTGCGGTTCGTACGTGGCCGCCGCCTGTGGGACAGCGCCCGCCGCGACGCGGTTCGTCTTGAAATCGACCACGCTCCATGCGCCGCGTTCATCTTGGACCAGGCAATCAATGAAGCCTTGCAAACGAAGCGGCATCGTCGCTCCGTTGCGTCCCGTTTGATTAGAAACGCCTGCGCCAGGCGGCCACGCGAGCAGAAATTCCAACTCGCGATGCAGCGCTCGCGCTTTACGGAAATCGGCGGCGCGATCGGATCGCACGAATCGCGAGACCATCTCGATCGCCGCCGCAACGTGTTGCTCGGGCGTGGCGAAGCGACGATCGGCCTCGCGCCGCACAAGCGCCATGACGTCGACCGGTTGCTTGGCTGAAAAGTCGATCTGCGCCATCACGGAGTGGACGAGCGTTCCTAATTCGGCGGCGCCCTCGGTGGGATGATCATCGCCGGTCGCTTCGGCCCAAACCCCGCTCGTCTCGATCTCCGCGACCGGTCGCAGCGCGCCGCTTAAGCGCGAGAACGAGTAAAACGCCCGCGCTCCCTCGTCCGCCGCCACCGGCGAAACGAGGGCCGATGGCTTCATCTTGCCAATTGCGACGTTGCGCGCCGCGCTTGCCACGTCGACCAGATTCACGCGTCCACTGGCGACGGCCGGGGCCGAAGCCGCCGGAGGGTCGAGCGTGACGCGAACCTGCGGCCGGGCATAGTGGGGCGGAATGGCGCCAATCAACTCGCCTGTCGCCAGGTTGTAGCGCTCGGCGATCAACGACAGCCAGCTTCCGCTCGGCGCCTCGAACTTTTCATCGCGCACGTCGGCGCAAGCGGTCAGCACCAAGTAATCCGCCGCGCGCGTCATCGCCACATAGAGCAACCGCACGACCTCTTGTGCGTCTTCCTGCTTTTCCACTCGCCGGTAGAGATCGAGTCCGCACGCTGTTTTGTCGCCGTCGGCCGCGGGGGCGCGTACCAGCGGTCCCAACTCCGGGTCGTACGCCAGCGACGATGTATTTCCCTTCGGCTGGCGCGTCAGGTCGGGCACAATCACCAGTGGAAACTCCAAGCCCTTCGATTGGTGAATCGTCATCAGCCGGACGACAGTGCTCGATTCGGGCTCGACCGGCGCCGCCGGCTCCTGCGGTTGATTGGCGACGAACTCGGCCAGTTGATTGACGAAATCCGCCAGCGAAAAGATGCCCGCCTGATCGAACGACCTGGCCTGATCGATCAGTTTTCGCAAGTTCGCCAGCTTGCGCTCCCCCAGGAACTCGGCCACCAGCAAGGCGTCGTACCCGGTGCGGGTGAGCGCCTCGCGAACGAGCGCGGCGACCGGCAGGCGATCTTTCAATTCGCACAAATGCGTGAGCGTCGCGGCGGCAAACGCCGTTTTTTGCCGTTCTTCTTCCGAAAGCTGCGCAGGGGGCGCCTGGCGCAACAAGCCTGTCGCCAGATCACCGCCGTTTTGGACCAGCCAGAACAACGTCTCGTCCACCAGTGAGAAGAACGGGCTGCGCAATACGCCGGCCAGACTGACCAGGTCGCGCTCGCAATCCAGAAAGCGGAGCAAATTCAACAGATCGAAGACTTCCTGTTGCGAATAAAACGCCCGTCCTCCGACCAGGTAATACGGAATGTCATATCGCCGCAGCGCCGCTTCGTAATGCTGCACGCTAGTCAGCGAGCGAAACAGAATCGCCACGTCCCCCGGCTCGACCGGCCGCGATTGTTTCGTCTTTTCATCCGATACCAGCTTTTCGCGCGAGGCAAAGATTTCTTTTAAGCGGCGGGCAATCCATTCCGCGTCGGTTAAGCGCAGGTCCTCCGCGTTCGGCTTCTCGCCGGGCTCTCCCTCGAACTTCGACCATAGAAATTCGACCGCCGGTCCGGCCGAGAGCGGATCGCGCGAGGCCTCGAGCGCTTCGTAATTCGGCCCCAGTCGCTCGCAGAACATCGCGTTGACGAATTCGAGAATCGGCCGTTGGCTGCGAAAGTTCAAGGTCAGCGGCAATCGTCCGCGCTTAGGGATCTCGGCCTGCAATTCACGAAAGACTCGCGGATCGGCGCCGCGGAACCGATAGATCGACTGCTTGGAATCGCCGACAAAGAACAATTTGCCGTCGAGCAGTCGCTCTCCGCACAGCAGCTTGACCAGTTCGACCTGTAACGGGTCGGTGTCCTGGAATTCGTCGACCAATAGCAGTGTCAGCCCGCTGGAGATTTGTTTTTGCAGCGTCTTGGCGTGAGGGCCGGTCAGCAGATCGCGAGCGCGCACGAGCAGATCGTCGAAATCGAGCACGCCCAGCTCGCGCTTACGCTCTTGATAGGCCTGGATGACAGGCCGGGCGACTCGCAGGATTTCTAAACCGGCCTTGGCGCTGGCCAGGGCCTCGGATTCCTTGACTCCAAATCCTTTGACGTTGCTGTCGATCCACTCTCGCGCGGCCTTCGCGGCGTCTTTGAAGCCGTGGTATTCCGCTTCGCTCGGCCAATGCTTGGCGGTCCCGCCCCCCTGCACGCGGGCGAAGTCTCTGAATTGCGTCAGATCTTCCAGCGGGGCGTCGCTCTCATTGAGCCTCGGCAGAAGATAAGCGAGCGCCGCGAAACGCTCTTTCATCGTCTCATGCGCAGGGGCGACCGTGCGAATCAGCGCCTGGATTTCCTTCACCTCCGGGAGTTGCAGGAATTCGTTCACCAGTTGCGGCACGACGTGTTCGCTCTCGAACGCTTTCCACAGCGCGAACAGTTCCTCCGGGCGCACGTTTTCCCAGCGTTCGAAATCGACCGCCTGCCGGCTCAGATGCTGAATCATGTCGCGCAGCGCCGAGAGCTTGAATTTCACGGCCAGGTCGATCAATTCTTCCGTGGCCGCGGCCAACTGCTGGCGAAGCTGATCGTCGAGCAACTCCGAAAACAAAGTTGCCGCCTGGGCCGGTTGCAGGATCTCGAACCGCGGATCGAGCCGCGCCTCGACCGCGTGCGCTCGCAACAGCGAGCCGCAAAACGAATGGATCGTGCTGATCCGCGCGGTTTCCAGCTCGCGCAACAGCGCCAGCCAGCGATCGGCCTCGGCTTCGGTCTCGCTCTCTTTCAATCGCTGGCGACAAACGCGGCGAACGCGGTCGCGCATCTCGCGCGCCGCCCGATCCGTAAACGTGATAGCGATCAGTCCCGAGAGCGCGTCGGCGCCGGCGGCCTCTGTCGTGAAAGTTTCTGCCGTTGTTGCGGCGGGTGACTTGGCGCGATTCGCTCGCACGCCTCGCGCCGGTGGCCCCTCGACGCCTGCGAGATGCGACAAGTAGCGCGCCACCAGCACGTGCGTTTTGCCGCAGCCGGCCCCGGCCGAGAGCGCAATCGAAACGTCCCGCGTTTCGACGGCCAGCCGCTGTTGCGGAGTCAGATTCAGCCCGTGGGCAGATCCCATCGCTTCTCCAAAGAGCGGACGTGGTTGATCCGGCAGACGGTGTTGAACTCGCAGAAGCTGGTGCAATGCTCGTCGCGACTGGCGACCGGAAACTGCCCGGCGCGGACGCCGTCGACCAATTGCACGACGAGCGTCTCGATGGCGTCGCGCAGTTGGCTCCATTCGGCCGTCGCTAGCGCCTTACCGGCGGACATTTCGCTGATTTCGATGGCGTGGCGAGCGCGAAAGCCGCCGTCGGCCACGCCCCAGTAGCCGGCCCGCCAGGCGGCGCGACCCGTGCGCTCGAGCAATCGCTCGGCCGCCAGCGCGTAGATGGCGACTTGCAAGTCGTCCCCTTCGGCAATCGCGCGCCGCGTGTGACGGGTGAGCGAGCCGCTCTTATAGTCGAGCACGCTGAGGACCGGCGCGCCGGCAATCGTTCCCAGGTCGATCCGATCGATTCGTCCTTGCAGTCGGACCTGTTTCTCTCCCACGCCTAGCAGCAACGGATCGGCAGTCGAAAGAGGATCGGCGGTGAGCTCTTTCTGGCCAAATGAGACTTCGAAGTGGGCCGGCGCCGGGACGACGTCGAAATCGCCCCATAATTCGTCGTATGTTGCGTGTTGCAGCATGTAATTCGTTAGCCACGCCAGGATCACGCCCCGATCGATTTCTTCGAGGGCCGCGTGATGGGCCTGCGCGCCTGCGGACGTTTTGCCCGCATTGAGCGACTCTTCGGCCGCGCGACGAAACGCCGCTTCCGCCGCTGTGGCGACGGGCGAAGTCGGCCCGCCCATCGATTCGTTCAGCGCCTGGTGCGCGCGGGCCAAAATATCGTGCAATCGCAAACCGCGGGCCAGCGCGTCGGTCTCCAGCGATAAATCTTCGAGCGGCGCCACCCTCAGCACATGTTGCAAGAAGAATCGGTAAGGGCAGCCGCGATACTGCTCCAGCCGGCTAGCGCTCCAGTGCGTTTCGGCCGGGAATAAAGCGGCGAGCTTGGCGCGGGCCGCGTCGCTGGTCAGCAGGCCATCGAAGGGACCATACGCGTCGCGCGTGGCGCGAGACGCAATCGCTTCGATTCCCGCAATCAGGTTCCGCGACACGGCGGCGCCATCGGGCCGCGCCGCGAGGCGCCCGAACGTAGCGAATGAGTCGTGATTTCCTTCTCTTGCGACCAGTTCGATCGCCTCGGCCACGGCCAGCACGCGCTCGTCCGTGGCGCTGGCCGGCGCTTCTTTACGCGGAATAGGACTGAGATCTTCGAGTTGAAAATGTCTTGCCTCCCCGCCGAGGGCTTGCTCGAGCTCGATTAAATACGGGCTGGGCAACAGCGGCTGCGCTTTGTCGTCCAAGCCGGGATAGCTGAGGCAAAGCCGGCGCGTGGCCCGCGTGATGACTTCGTAGAACAGCAGCATTTCTTCCTGGCTGCGCTGGTCGCGCAGCACGACCGGCAGCCCCGCCGCGGCGAGGCGTTCGTACTCGGCCTCGTTGTACAGCCGATCGCCGCGCGGCGGCGCGGGGAAGGCATGCTCAGAAAGGCCCGCGACAAATAAATAGGGAATCGATAACGCCCGAGCGCTCGTGGGAGACAAGATCCGCACGCGCCCCACTTCGTCTTTCCGATCAGGCAATTGCTCAGACCGCAATACGTCGAGCACCAGGTCCAGCATTGAACTGGCGTCGAAGCGATCCGCCTCGCCTGCTTTAGGAGTGGCGAATCGGGAGGTCGAAGCCAGCGATTGCAGCAGCAGATCCCACGCCGCGAGATCGACATTGGCCAATCGCTCGGGCGCGAGCGTGATCGCGCGGTAGACACCCGTTTCGGCGCCCAAAGTTGCGATCGCGTCGGCCCATTCGGCGGTGTTCGCTTCGACCGGGAGCCGATCGAACGCCACGGCCAATCGCTGCAGCAGCTTGAACGTGACGTCCGCGTCGTTTGAATCATATTCATGGCTGCGATCTGAGTCTCCATCGGTCGGTTCTGCGGCCCGCTCGACTGCCGCCAACAGCGCGGCGCGGCCGCGCGGAAATTGCAACGAGCGGATCGTGCGATCGGCTGCGCTCCAGGCGCGGCCTTGGCGCCACTCGGGCCAGGTTGGCTGAAAATAATTGTGAGCCAAGAGCGTGGTGAGCTCGCGATAAGGCCAATCGTCGACATGCAATCGCAAGAGGTTCACCAGCGCCGCGAGCGCCGGCGCCTGAGAAAGCGCGCGACTATCGGCCAGCGCGTAGGGGATCCCCAAATCGTCGAAGACTTCGGCCACCAGCGACGCCACGGCCGCCGGCGAGCGCAGCACCACGGTGATATCGCCCGGCGCTACGCGGCGGCCATCATCGGGATCGCCTTCGACCAGCAAATGCTTGACGCGGCGGCCCACCAGGCTCAATTCGTCGATCGCGCGGGCCGCCTCGATGATTTCGATCCGCGCAATCACGGCGGCCGGCTTCACATGGCGCGGGCTTTTGAACAGCTCCCCTTCCACATGGTCCAGCGTCGGCCAATCGGCCCGCTCGCGACGAGAAATGTTCTGAACGCCGATTGACGGATGATTCTGCTTTAGCAGATCGAGCGTTTGTCTCGGCTTGGCGAACAAGTCCGCGCGGGCGTTTCCCTCTTCGTGCGGGAGCGAAATCGCCAGCCGCTCGATGCGCTTCGACAGAATCTGCAAGATCTCATGCTGCGGGCGAGTGAAATCGGTGAAGCCGTCGACGATCACGCTCAGCAAAGCCTCGAAAGGCCGCGTGGCGTCCCTCTTCAGCAACTCGCGAGCAATCCAAAAACGGCCCTCCGCG
>DASXPZ010000653.1:0-8224 GCA_036493275.1 Pirellulales bacterium | reverse complement strand
CACTTCGCGCGAGGCCAACAAGATCCGGTTCTTGAGAGGCAGGTTCGCGTTTTCGCCGGCCCTTAATCGGCGATAGATGTTCTCGACCATGATCACCGACGAATCGACGATGATGCCGAAGTCGACGGCGCCGATCGAAAGCAGGTTTGCCGACTTGCCGCGCAAATACAGCACGCAAAACGCAAACAATAACGCCAGCGGAATATTGATCGCCACAATCAAAGCGCTGCGGATATTGCTGAGAAACATCAGCAAGATCACCGTCACCAAGGTCAGGCCGACGGCCAGGTTCTCGTGGACCGTTTCGGTCGTCATGTCGATCAGGCGGGCCCTATCGTAGAACACTCGAATCTTGACCCCAGGCAACAACCGGCCGGGCGTTTCGTTCAATTCCTCAATCTTCGCCTTGACGTCGGCGAGAGCGGGAATCGATTGCTCCCCCTTGCGCAATAGGATGATCCCTTGCACTTCGTCCGGGGCATCCTCCCACTCTTTGGCGATCCCCTCGTCGACGAGATCGTCTTTCTCGCTCTGATCCTTCTCCACTGGGCGGCGGATGGCGAGTTGCCCTTGGCGGGTGTGATGATTCACGATCACGCCGCGCTCGGCCGGGGGATCGCCGGGGCGGAGCGGCCCGCCATCGACCACATGCTCCACGCGGATCGGCACGTTGTTCGTCGAGGCGATGACGATGCTGCGAATTTCTTGAATCCGGCTCGCTTCTTCTGCGCGCAGGTACTCGGCCGCTTTGGCCGGGGTGGGCATTTGCATCGCCGTCTGCATCGGGTCTTCGCCGCCGCCAATCAGTCCGATCACTCGTACGACTTGAATCGACGCCCCGTGCACGATGTAGTCACCGCCGACGTTGGCGTTGCTCTTGGCGACTGCGTCCTGCAACTGGTCGAGCGTAATACCATATTCTTTCAACCGATCGGGGTCGGGGCGGACTTCGTAGCGCTTAACCTCGCCGCCAGAACTGACCACGCCCGCCACGCGCGGCACACGGCGAAACTCTCGCTGCAGCGTCCAATCTTGCAGTGATTTCAAGTCGTTCAGCGTGTAGATCGGATGCCCATCGGCGTCGCGCGGATTGCTGAGCGTATAGCGCATGATTTCGCCGATTGGCGAGGCGGGCGAAATCTGCGGCACAACTCCGTCTGGCAACTCAATCCCCTGCAAGCGATTGATGACTTGTTGCTTCGCGGCTTCGTACTCAATTCCGTATTCGAACTGATTGCGGATGTGCGCCAGACCAAACATCGACTTGGCCCGGGTGTATTTCAGGCCGGGCATGCCCGCCAACGCCACTTCAAGCGGAATCGTCACTTGCCGCTCGATCTCTTCGGCCGAACGGCCCGGATACTGGGCGACGATCTCGATGATCGCCGGCGCCGGATCAGGATACGCCTCGACATTGACGTGAGTGAATGCGTAGCCGCCGACCACGATCAGAGCCGAAACCAGCAGCAACACGACAACCGGGCTATCGAGAGCCCAGGCGATTAGTTTGGCGACCATGTGCGTAGACCTTCCCTCAGTGCCTGGCGATGCGCAAATTCATTGGCCGTGCGCCAAATTATTTGCTGGCTTGGGCAGACGTGTTGGTCCCAACCAGTTCGTCCATCGCGGACGCCAGTTCCAAAGCGCCGGAGGTCACGACAATCTCGCCGGGCTTCAGATAGCCCTCGGGGCCAGGCGGTTGTCCGTCGGCCGTTGGAGCACGAGTGCTCAAATAAACGCGATCGTTTGGGCAATGTCCGAGAGGCGTGACTTCTTTGCTGGTGTATTCGGGACGATAAGGATCCGTTTTGATGAAGATGCGATACTTTCCCCCCTGATCCACTACGGCCATCAGCGGGACCGTCACCGCGTCTTTGGGGGCGGGCAGTTCAATCGTCGCCGTGATGAATTGACCGATCCTCAGTCGATCCACGGAATTGTCGACCCAGCCCATCACCAACGCCGTGTGTTGGCTGGAATCGATGATCGGACCGATCTGGTCAAATCGTCCGGCCAGTGATTGGGCCTCCGGATCGCTGCGCACGTGGATGCTCCACTGCCGCTGCTCCGGGGGGCGATTTTCGATCAGATTCAGATCTTCCTCATAGATGTGGGCCATGACTTCCAGCCGCTTCAGGTCGGCTACTTTGAACAGGTCGAGCTGCGTATCGACGTTCACGCCCACGGCCACGTTTCGTTCGACGATCACGCCTTTGCTGGCGGCGCGAATTTCGACGCGGGCCCAGTTGGCGCGGATCGCCGCGTCCTGCTTGCCGTTTAGCTCGCGAATTTTTTTCGCCTCTTCTTCGATCTGCGCTATATCCGCGTCGGTCAAGCGCCAGGTGGTCAGCGTCCGCTTGACGCGCGAGACCGTGATCTCGTCGGCGTCGACGTCTTGCTCCGCCTCGCGCACGCTACGTTCCGGAATGGCGCCCTTGCGATAAAGCTCTTCCAAGCGGGCAGCGGTTTCTTGATGCAAATGCAGCTTCGAGAGTGCGTCGACCAGCTCGCTCTTTTTTTCGCCCAGTTCCTTGCTCCAGACCACCGCCATCAGGTCCCCTTTATTCACTTCGTCGCCGAAGCGAAGCTCGCGGATGCAACGGCGCGGACTGGTCGATTGATCGTCCGAGACTCCTTCGATCGTGCCGATCTCGACGACTTCGCCGGCGAATCGAGTTCGCACGTGGACCAGCCGGCTAGGATCGAGAATCAACCACCCGTCGAGTTGCAATGGCGTCGGCGCGGTTGCCGATTCGATCGGCGCCGTTTGCAGGTCCATTATCTTGGCGACCTGGTCGGGGAGCCGCAGAACAGTTCTCGAGCCGCTCACGAGCTCCGTCTTTGGCCCTGACTCTTTGGGCTCCGATTTCGGCGGCTGTTTCATCAAGCGCGGAACGGCCACGACCGCGCCCGCGGCGCAGACGGCTATCAACACAGATAAGACAACGATCCTGAGTCCCAGGCGGCGGCTCATTGTGCCGGCCTCCAAAATGCCGAGAAATTTCCCCTCGAACGATCCCCTTGTTAATGGTTCTACGTGCTTCGCTGGACAAAGCACAGTCCAACCTTTCTGGCAAGTTAGTAATATGCCGATTCTGTCCGAAATGTAACGGAATCCCCACGGTTTATGCGGTTATGGCCGGTCCATCCGACATCTGAAACTATCTTATTTTAGTTCGCAATGGGACCTGAGAGGGGCCATTTCTGGCCGCTTCAACGTCGCGAGGCGCCGTCCGGCCGGATAACCGCCTCTTGAGTGGGGAGGCGTTTTTCGCACAATGGACGCCAAACCCCCGCTGCCCTGGCGGCGCAATGGCTTGCCCCGCTGCGATGGACTTCCCGAGGAGCGATCATGTCGTCTACGTCTTCAACGTCCGGTCCACTCATCGCAAAAGTCCAGCAGGCCACCGCCGCCGGCAAACTCTCGGCGAGCGCCGCCCACAACATCGAAGCCTGGCTGACAGAACCCCGCTACGCGGAATACGCGCCGCAAGTCGCTGAGCACATTGAGCACGAGCGCTGGCAGCAGCTCGACGACGTCTTCTGGACCGTCATCCCCTTCGGCACCGGTGGGCGGAGAGGTCGGATGTACCCGATCGGCTGCAACGCGATCAATGATCGCACGATTGGCGAAAGCGCCCAGGGGCTGGCGGATTATGTGAAAGCCCTCAATCCGGGCGCCATGGCCCTCCGCTGCGCCATCGCATACGACACCCGGCATCGATCGCGGCATTTTGCCGAGCTCTGTGCCGAGATCATGGTCGCCGCCGGGATCAACGTCTGTTTTCTCGATGGATATCGCAGCACGCCGGAGCTGTCGTTTACTGTGCGACAACAAAAGTGCGCCTGCGGCATCATGGTCACCGCCAGCCACAATCCTCCCAGCGACAACGCCGTGAAAGCCTATTGGAGCAGCGGCGCCCAATTGCTCCCGCCACACGATCAAGGGGTGATCGAACGGGTAACGAACGTGGGCGCTATTGCCCGTGTTCCGTTCGAAACAGCCCTCAAGGACGGACGGGCAGTCTATTGCCAAGAGGCGGCCGACGCCGGTTACCAGCAGGCGGTCGAAGCGCATAGCGTGCCAGGACCGCGAAACCTGAAGATTCTTTACTCTCCCATGCACGGCGTCGGCGGCTCCAGCATTCCGCCCGTGCTCGACGCCGTGGGATTTAATGACGTCGAGGTCTATGGACCCTGCGCCGAGCCTGACGGCGATTTTCCCAACGTGCCGGGCCATGTCTCGAACCCGGAGAATCCCGCCACCTTCGACGGGCCGATTGATCGGGCCCATCAAACCGACGCCGAGTTGATCCTGTCGAGCGATCCGGACGCCGATCGCCTGGGCGCCGCGGCGCCATTGAGCGCATCGCTGGGAGCGACCTGGGGAACGTTCACCGGCAACCAGATCGGCGCGCTATTGACCGACTTTGTGCTTTCCAGTCGCCAGACGGCCGGCGATTTGACCCCCGAGCATTACGTGGTGAAGACGCTGGTCACCAGCGACCTGATTCGCCGCATTGCCGATTCGTATGGCGTGAAAACGTTGGGCAATTTACTGGTCGGTTTCAAATGGATTGCCCAAACGATCGACGAGGAGGGCCCAGAGCGATTTGTGATCGGCTGCGAGGAGTCGCACGGGTTTCTCGTCGGCACGTACGTTCGCGACAAAGACGCGGCCGTGGCGGCGATGTTGCTGGCCGAATTGGCCGCCAAATGCAAAGAAGAAAAGCTCACGCTTCATGAAAAGCTCGACAATCTCTTCTGGCAATTCGGCTGCCACGCCGAAAAAACCGTCTCGAAGACGATGCCAGGTAGCGAAGGTATGGCGCAGATGAAGCTGTTGATGACGCGGCTGCGAACCAGCCCGCCCGACTCGCTGGCCGGCATCCCGGTCGCTCGCACCCGCGACTACCTGACGCAAGCCATCCTGCTCCCCAATGGCAAGAAGGAGCCGCTCGTCGGGCCAAAGGATGACCTGGTGATCTTCGATCTGGCGGCCGAGGGGAACTACGCGGCGGTTCGTCCTTCGGGCACAGAACCCAAGGTGAAGTTCTATACCTTCGCCTACGAGCCGGCCGAGCAATTAGCAAATTTGGAAGACGCCAAAAAGCTGCTCGCCCAGCGGCTGGACGACTTCGAGAAAGACCTGGCGGCGCTGGCGGCGAGCTAGGCGCGCGTGGGATCGTGCCGGAGGCGCGTTGCTTGGACTGTTCAGCGCCACGACGCTCCAAGCAGTCCCAAGACAGCAACGTGCGATCCGAAGGCGATCGGCCGCAAACCCTTATGAATTTCGACACGAAGACAACTTATTGCTTGTCTACGGCCCAAACAGTAGTTCGGCCCAACAAACTGGGTTAGGATAGGGCGCTGACAGGCCGAAGCTTTTGGGGGGATTCGTCTGCCTTAAGAGCACTCTTGATCGCTATTGATCGAACGACTTCCAATGCACGCCCGACCACAATTCATTTTCGGGGGTCGACGAAGCCTGGCTCACGGAATGGATCGTTACGCGCCTGGCTCGCGGTGGTTGGCCGTCCTATTGCCGGTTTGCATTCTGCTGTGTATCTGCTGCGCTCCGTTGGCCCGTGCGGCCGATCCGGCGGGCGCCGACTTGCAGTTTTTTGAGAAGCGAGTCCGGCCGATCCTGGTCGAGCATTGCTATGAGTGCCATCGCGGCGACAAGCCGAAAGGGAATCTCCGACTCGACTCGGCCGAAGGCTGGCTCACCGGCGGCGACTCTGGCCCGGCGATCGAAGCGGGCAAGCCCGACGAGAGCTTGTTGATCCAGGCCGTGCGGCACGATGGCGACGCCGCCGAGATGCCGCCGGACGCCAAGCTGCCGGCCGATAAGATCGCCGTCTTAGAACAATGGGTGGCGCGCGGCGCGATCGCCCCACGAATCGAAAAAATCGCAGGCGGCGCTTCCGCCCCAACCAGGCGCCCGATCGATCTGGCGGAGGGCCGAAAGTTTTGGGCCTATCAACCGCCAAAGCTTCATCCGATTCCCCCTGCCGCGAGCGACTTGGAAAGCTATCACCCGATCGACCGCTTTGTCGCCGCGCGGCTGCGCGAGGCAGGGCTGCGCATCCAGCCAGAAGCAGATCGCGCAGTGTTGGTCCGCCGGCTTTATTTCGATCTTTGGGGGCTACCCCCTGACGCACAAGCGCTGCGCGAATGCCAGCAAGACCCGGCGGCTGATTGGTACGAGCGACTGGTCGACCGGCTCCTCGCCTCGCCGCGGTTTGGCGAGCGCTGGGGGCGGCATTGGCTCGACGTCGTTCGATTCGGCGAATCGCTGACCCTGCGCGGTTTTATCCTCAAGGACGCCTGGCGCTATCGCGACTACGTGATCGAGTCGTTCAACGCCGATCGGCCGTTCGATCGCTTCGTGCAAGAACAGATCGCCGGCGACCTGATGGGAGGCAAAGACGTTGACGAGCGCCGCCGCCGTCTGGTGGCCACTTCGTTCCTGGCGCTCGGGAACACCAATCTCGAAGAGCAAGACAAATCGCAGCTCGAGATGGACGTGGTCGACGAGCAACTCGACGTGATCGGCAAGGCGATCCTCGCTCAGACGATCGGCTGCGCCCGCTGCCACGATCACAAGTTCGACCCAATCCCCACGCGAGACTATTACGCCCTGGCCGGGATCTTGCGGAACACGAAGTTGCTGGAGCACGCCAACGTCTCGGCCTGGGTGACCGCGCCTCTTCCCCTGTCGGATGAGGACGAAGCCCGCTTTGCCGCCGCTGAAGAGCAGGTCCGATTGCTCGAAGCTCAAGTCAAACGCTCGCGCGATCGGGTGACAAAGCTAGCCGCCGTCGATGGAAAATCGCTCGATAAAGTCGTCGCCGTGGCTGACCTGCCTGGCGTTGTGGTCGATGACACGCAGGCGAAGGTCGTGGGAGAATGGACCCGTTCGACGTCGAGCAAACCCTACATCGGCGCCGGCTATCTGCACGATCAGGACGACAAAAAGGGCGCCAAGACTGTCACGTTCACGCCGGAGCTCGCGAAAACAGGTCGCTACGAAATCCGGCTGGCCTATTCGCCCGGCGGCAATCGCTCGGCAAAAGTGCCGGTGACCGTGTTCAGCGGCGACGGCGAAAAAACGATTCACGTCAACATGCAGGAGGCGCCGACGGTCGAAGGGCGCTTCGTCTCGCTCGGAGAATATCGCTGCGAAGCGGCGGGGCAGAACTTTGTGCTTGTGGCGAACGAAGGGACCCGCGGCCATGTGATTGTCGACGCGGTGCAGTTTCTACCACTCGATGGCGCAGTCGCTGCATCCGATAAAACCACGTCAGCCGCCCGTGGCGCATCGTTGGCCGAAGCGGAGCTCGAAGCCAAGCGAGAGCTGCTGGGTCGGCTCGAAAAGGAACTTTCCAAAGCGCGCAAAGCCGCCCCGCAGCGTCCCACAAGCATGACGGTGCTGGAACGGAAATCCATCAACGATGCGCCGATCCATCTGCGCGGATCGGTCCACGCGCTGGGAGAAGTCGTGCCGCGCGGGTTCTTGCAGGTTGTCGCCGTGACTGCTGCGCCGTTGCCCAGCGATCAGAGTGGACGATTGCAACTGGCAGAGTGGCTCGTGTCGGCCGAGAACCCGCTGCCGGCGCGCGTTTACGCGAATCGCGTTTGGCATTGGTTGTTCGGCCGGGGGCTCGTGGCGTCGGTCGATAACTTCGGGACGACCGGCGAGACTCCCACGCATGCCGAGCTGCTCGATCATCTGGCGATTGAATTCAGACGCCGAGACTGGAGCGTCAAGCAACTGGTCCGCTACGTGGTGACTTCGGAGGCCTATCGCCAGGGCTCGCGCGAAAGCGCTGCTGGCCTGGCCGCCGATCCCGAGAATCGTCTGCTGTGGCGAAACCGTCGCAAGCGTCTGGAGGCCGAATGCCTTCGCGATGCGATGCTATCGATCAGTGGGCAGTTGAGCGACGAGGCCGGAGGCGCTACCATCCCGCCCGGCGTGGCCAGCGATTTTGACTATGTCGATCGCGGCGCCCGGCGCAGTGTCTATGTGCCCGTGCTGCGCAACGCGATACCAGAAATTTTCGAGGCGTTCGATTTCCCTGATCCGAGCCTCGTGGCCGGGAGTCGCAACGCCAGCACCGTGGCGCCGCAGGCCCTGTTCCTGATGAATCACACCTTCGTCCGCGCCCAGGCCGAAGCAGCCGCTCGACGATTGCTATCGGACGAGGCCGCTAGCGCTGTC
>DASXPZ010000652.1:0-2241 GCA_036493275.1 Pirellulales bacterium | reverse complement strand
CGAACAGCAAATAGACGTAGGCGATGAAGTTGGGGAAAGCCTCGCAGGGGATGCGATAGATTCGCTGACCAGTGCTGGATTCAAACCGCTCGATGGCCGGAAGTTCACTCATACCCGAAATGTTCACTCATGCGCGATCGCGCGCGCCTTAAAATGAAAGTGGAAAACGACCTCCGAGACGCGCAAGCGCGCAGAAGAACAGGAGGGCTCAAGCGTTTGTACCACCTGCGCGGCGGAGGGGCAACCGGGCCGAAGCAGAGTTACGCGAACAACTCTGCAACGGGCTTGCCGCCGTCGACGATTTTGATGGGGCGGCCGGCGCGGCTCATGTTTTCAATCGCCGGATCGATCGCCAGGCTCTTGCAAAAAGATTGGAAAAGATCTTGAACGCCGACCGGACGATCGGCCACTTCATCCCCCCCTGCGTCGGTGCGGCCAATGACCTGTCCGCCGCGCACGCCGCCGCCAGCCAGAGCAACGTTGAAAGCCTTGGGAAAGTGATCTCGCCCGCCGCGCGGATTGATCTTGGGAGTACGGCCGAATTCGCCCATCCAGATCACCAGCGTCTTATCGAGCATGCCGCGCTGTTTGAGATCAGTGATGAGCTGCGCAGCGGGCTGGTCGACCTGGCCGCAGAGTTTGTTGACCCGCGCGAAGTTGTCGTCGTGCGTGTCCCAGCCGTTGACGTCGATTTCGATAAACGTCACGCCCGCTTCGACCAGTCGCCGCGCGAGCAAACAGGCGGAACCGAAATCTGTGCGGCCGTAGGCGTCGCGCATCGCGTCCGGTTCGCGGTCGAGACCGAAGGCTTCCATCTTGGCGCTGGTGATCATCTTGGCCGCCTTGGCGTAGAGTTTTTGATGCTCGGCCACTTCGTGCGCAGAGCCATCCGCGGCGTACGACGATTCCAGGCGACTGAGCAGACCCAGCCGGCGAGCGTACCGATCAGCGCCTGACGGCAGGTTGGTGTTGGCGGGCGCCTGCGGATTGGCCATCGAAAAGGCGTCGAACTCCACGCCCAACAGTCCGCCGCCCCCTTCGGCCGCGCGATCGCCGATCCGGACAAACGACGGCAGATCAGACGATTTGTCGCCGATTTCCTTGGCAACCAGGGCGCCGAGCGTTGGATACTTGACGCTGGCCGTCGGGGCGTAGCCAGTGTGCATCAAGTAGGTTGCGCGGACGTGATTTCCTTCCTTCATCGTCATCGAGCGGATGACGGCCAGATCGCCCGCGATCTTGGCCATCTGCGGCAGGTTGTCCGCGAATTGCATTCCGGAGACGGCGGTGTCGATCGCCTTGGTCTCGCCGCCGTGAGGGTGGCCCGGCTTGGGGCTGAAGGTTTCGAATTGGCTCGGACCGCCGCGCATAAACAGCAGAATGCAAGCCATGCCGCGGCTGCGCAGCTCGTCGGCGCGGGCGCTCATCAACTCCGTCCAGTTCACCGCGCCGACGGCCAGACTGGCGGCCGAGACGCCGTGAATAAAGTCACGCCGATCAATCACGCCATCGCGATTGACTTGCAAGCCGAGACGCCGCTGCCAGAGGTTCATTGCGTCGGATTCCTGAATCGATGCGTGGACGGGCCAACCCGTTAGTTCTATTTGCGCTGCAAGAATTCCGTGGAGTTCAACAGTGCCCAGAGGAGGTCTTCGAAACCATCCGCCCGATTTTTCGTGGCTCCGATATATGCCAAGCAGGTATGCATTTCGTCCGGCTTGGGCTCGCGCGCCAGGCAGCGGAGGTACAACTCGCCGATGATCTCGCGATCGTCGAGATTCTGCGCGAGGAGATTGCCGAGCAGGGCGCCTCCTTGTTTGGCGCTGATCGCACGTTGCAGAATCGGGCCGTTCATCAGCACCAGCGCTTGCGGGATCGACGCGGCGACATCGTCGCGCGGCTGACTGGGGTCGAAACCGAATGTGCGGTTGAATTCGCCACGCGCTCCCTGCTGCAAACGGGCCTTGCCTTTGAATCGCTCGGCGCGGAGCGTGTCGAAATCGTCGACACCCAGCGCACTGCGGAGCGCGTCGTAAACCTGGTCGGCCCGCAAGGGCTGCGGCGTGTTGGCGGCAAATGGCGCCCCTTCGTTCGTGCCGCGCGTCTGGCTCACGTGTTGGTAGGCGCTAGTGGCGGCGATGGTTCGCATCAACCATTTCACGTCGTAATCGTGATTGGCGAAGGCAATGGCCAGGATATCGAGCGTTTTCGGGGCGATCGCTGTGCGGTCGGGGCCGAGAT
>DASXPZ010000651.1:0-8233 GCA_036493275.1 Pirellulales bacterium | reverse complement strand
TCATCTTCAAGAGGACGACCTTCCCCTCTTGAAACAACTTGGTGAAGGCGTCGGTCGGCGCGATGCTACTCACGTTGCCGGCGCCCAGCACCAGCGCGATCCCCACTTCGATCGCGCCGGGCTTCACGGTTTGCGCCATGTGCTGCGGCAGATTCTCGCGCGTCACGCCCGGCTGCATCCAGACATCGGCGCGGAAACCAGCGAAGAGGACCGAGTCGTACAGGCCGCGCGTCGGAAAGACCTGCACGGCAAGCTGGCCGTTTGGCAACGTCTTCACGCTGCCGGGCAAGCGCGGCTGGCCCGTCCGCTCGACGTCTTCCAACGAGCGGATCAACAGGGTCAGGTAACGGGCCGTAGCCATGGGGCCGGCGGCGGTTTCCTCGCTCTCAAGAGGCGTGCCGGGCTCGATTCCTTTTGCGCGGCAGGCCTCGGCCACCCAGCGATCCGCAAGCGCCACCGTGCCGGCGAGACACGCGCGGGCCAACTCGATGCGGCGCGAGAGCGGCGTTTCGCGCCAGCTCTCCTTGGCGCCGGCCAGATCTTCCAGGCAGCGATCAATCGTTTCTCGCGACGTGGTCTGACGAACCTGCTCTTGATAGAGCGCGGCGGATGTGGCGATGCTCATCGAAATCCTCCGAAGTGACGCCCGGCGACCGGTGGTAATATCCGATGCGCCCGCGGCCGGCGCCTAGGCAGGTCCATTTTGCCCGATTCGTGGGCGGCCCGCCACTGGTTTGTGACAATTTGAAATGCCCAAGTCAGAGCATGAATCGCAGCGCGCCGGGAGTGCGAGGCTCCCGCCGAGCAGGGGCCGCTGGTTTAGTTTCAGGTCAGTCCCCACACTGGAACGCAAAGCAAAACAACCGAGTTTCGAACCAGAGATCTATCTCGCTTCGTGTCCCGCGAGCCATGCATCCTCCTCAGCGACTCAAATGTTCGGCAGGAGCCTCGCACTCCCATCTTGCGCGCACTCCCGTCTGCTTTGAACTCACGTCTTGGGGGCAACGCATTTCGCCTTCAATAAAAAACCGCAGCCGACTCGGTAGTTCGCAGCCCCTTCGTATCCGGCCCACGCATGGTCCGGTGTCAGGTCGCTGCGCTTGCGCGTGTCGCTGCGGTTGCTAACGTGGTGTCTTTGCGGCGGAGTAGCCGTTGGTTGCGGTTGATCTGGGTCAACCGTTCGAGACGTAGCACATCAGCGAGTGGTCAATGAGAGTCAGCTTGGCGCCGGTTCGCAGAGCGGGTCCGTCGAGGTTCGGGTAAATGTCGCCCGGAGGTTCGGCCGCCGTGTTGATGAACAACTGCCAGCGAATTCCTTGCACAATTTTGGGCGCCTGGAATTCTCGCGGGTCGCGCCCGGCGTGCAGCATGATCATCACGTGCCGCGGCGGATCGCCGGCGCCTGCCGGCGCCGGCGGAGCCGCCACCAGGCAGGTCATGCTCGAATCGTTCTCCCAATCGACCGCGCCCCCTTCCGGACTGAACCAACTGATATCGGGAAGTTGGCCGGGCGCGGAAGCCTCGCCGCTCAAAAAAGTATCGCGACGCACGGCCGGCTGCCGCTTGCGGAAAGCGATCAGCGACTTGGCAAAACGCAACAGGCCGCTGTTGCGCTCGACCAGCTCCCAATCGAACCACGAGATCTCATTATTCTGGCAGTAAGCGTTATTGTTGCCCTGCTGCGTGCGGCCGCATTCGTCGCCGAAGAGCAACATCGGCACCCCCTGGCTGAGCAACAGCGTAGCCAGAAAGTTCCGCTTCTGACGCTCGCGGATTCTCGCGATAGGGCGCAGATTCGTCAGCCCTTCGACGCCGTAATTGTCGCTGAGGTTGTGGTTATCGCCGTCCCGATTTCCTTCGCCATTCGCCTCATTGTGCTTGTGCGAATAGCTGACCAGATCGTTAACAGTGAAGCCGTCGTGCGACGTGACGAAGTTGATGCTGTGAAACGGCCGGCGACCGCTAGGGCTGTACAAATCACTGGAGCCCGCCAGACGCGTGGCCAGATCTCCCAGCGTGCCACTGTCGCCGCGCCAAAAACGCCGGATGTCGTCCCGATAACGACCATTCCACTCCGACCACCGCAGATTGTGGAACGAACCGACCTGGTACGCGCCGGCCGCGTCCCACGCCTCGGCGATGATCTTGGTGTCCGAGAGCAGCGGGTCTTCGGCGATCTGTTCGACCAGCGGCGGGTTCGGAACTAATTCGCCATTGCGATCGCGATTGAGAATCGAGGCTAGGTCGAAGCGGAAGCCGTCGACATGGTAGTTCAGCACCCAATGCCGCAGGCAAAGGAAGATCAACTCGCGGACGATCGGGTGGTTGCCGTTGACGGTGTTACCGCAACCAGAATAGTTGCGATAGCGGCCGGCGGCGTCGAGCATATAGTAGACGCGGTTTTCCAACCCTTTGAAGCTGAGCGTGGGGCCGAGCTCGTTCCCTTCGCTGGTGTGGTTGAAGACCACGTCGAGGATTACTTCAATGCCCGCGGCGTGCAGCGCCCGGACCATTTGCTTGAACTCGTGGACCTGTGCGCCGGGCTCCTTGCTCGACGCGTATCCACGATGGGGCGCGAAGAAGGCCAGCGGGTCATAACCCCAGTAGTTGGGGCGTTCGTCCAGGACTCCAAAGCAGTTGTTGGTTGGGTATTCGTGCACCGGCATCAGCTCGATCGCCGTGACGCCGAGCGACTTCAGGTACGGAATCCGCTCGATCACTCCCAAGTAGGTTCCGGGATTATCGACGCCGCTGGTTCCACTCGCGGTAAACCCGCCGACGTGCATCTCGTAAATGATCGAGTCGGCCAGGCTGCGTCGCAGGTGGCGATCTCCCTGCCAATCGAACGTGTCGTCGACGACCACGCACTTGGGCGGCCGCAGAATTCCTTCGGTCGCCGGCAGAAAGTTTCCGGCCAAGGCCCGCGCGTAAGGATCGATCAGCCGCGCCTGGCTATTGAAGCGGTGTCCCTGAACCGGATCGAACGGTCCACTGGCCTGCAAGTGGTAGAGCTGGCCTGGTCCAATGCCGGGGACAAAGACACTCCAGATATCCCCCCAGCGATCGGACGAAGGATCGTAGTGCAGGATATCGCTCGGTTCGGCGTCCTCGACATTGTCGTACAGCAACAGGCGCATCTCGGTGGCCGAGCGACTGAAGACGACGAACTGAACGCCACCGTCGGTATGTATGGCTCCGTAGGGGAGCGGGTGTGTGAATTGCAATGCTGGATGCGAAATCGGCATGAAGTCAACTCGGTGCGAGAGCGGCGTTTGTCAGGTCCCACGTGGACCCACAAACATACCACGCTCATGGAGTCGTTGTGACTCGAAACTGTTCGTGGCAACCCTCGCAGCTTTTGAGGATCTTGCCGAGCGCCATCTCGGCCCCTGCTTTGTCTTTGGAGTGAATCTTGGCGCTGAGCTCGGCCGCCGAGTCGCGCATTTCATCGCAATACTGATACCACTTGTCCACTTTGGTCAGATCTTTCACTTCGTGCGTATCGTAGTTTGTCGCCTGGGCAATCGCGATCAATAATGCGGCGTCGCGGGCGTTTTCTTTATCGCGCTCTTCGAAGCGCCGCATGTTCCGCCGCAGCCGGCTGTTGACGATCGTGACCTGCTTCATCAACTGCCCCTGCGACGCGACCCTTCCCCACTCCGGCAGCGGTTGCGCGGGGGCTTCTCCCTTGCTGGCGGCCTGATAGTCCGCGAGCGCCGCCTTGGCGGTGGCAAAGTCTTTGGCCTTGGCCAACGCCTGGGCCGCTTTCAATTGCGCACCGGCCGAAGCTTTCAGCTTGTCGTCCGCGCCGTCGTGATGGGCCATTACCAGCACCACAGCGGCCAGCGTGTGCGCGTCTTTGGGAAGCTGTTCCTTCCGTTCCGTATAAGCCGATTCATCGGCCACGGCTTCGCCGAGCCCCGTGACCAGCGAATCGTGTAAAATCACCAGGTCCGCGAGCGGCGCGAACTTCGAGAGAGGTCCCGGATCGGCCGGACCCGCTACGACCGCGCCAATCGCCAGACACGCCGGCAGCGCCACCACGATCGCCGTCATCCAATTCAGATTTCGTTTCAAAGCAGCCTCCACATTCGATCGTGCGATTTCGTCATCCTCGCGCAGCTCAGTGACTCCGCGTCGCTAAAGTGTAACTGTCGGCGCGGGCCATGTAAGCAAGCGGCGACGCGAAGTTCTTGCGGCGGCGCACGGCGTTTGACAGACCGGCGGAGCGCCCCCTAGAATCTGTCTTTCGCGCCGCCCACGTATCAATTAAGTTCAATGGCCAAGACGACTTACAAAGACGCGGGCCTCGACCTGGAGAAGTATGCCCAGGCGATGGGCCGCTTGCCCGCACTGGCCGGCAGGACCTTTTCGCCCAGGGTGCTGCCGTTGCCTGGCGGATTTGCCGGGCTGTTTCAGTTGGACTTTTCCAGTCCCCTCTTCGCCCGCCATTACCAGGATCCGGTCCTTGTCTCATGCACCGACGGCGTGGGAACCAAGCTTAAAGTTGCGGCGGCCGCCGGAGTGCATAACACGGTCGGAATCGACCTGGTGGCGATGAGCGTGAACGACGCCCTCTGCTGCGGCGCCGAGCCGCTCTTCTTTCTCGACTATGTTGCCATGCCGAAGGACGATCCTGATCTGCTTGAGCAAATCGTCGGCGGCATCGCGACCGGTTGCCTGGAGAGCGATTGTGCGCTGTTGGGAGGTGAAACGGCCGTGATGCCGGATCTCTACGCCGCCGGGGACTACGATCTGGCGGGATTCTGCGTCGGTGTGGTCGAGCGGCGCCGCGTGATCGACGGTCGCGCCATGGCCGCGGGTGACGTCCTCTTGGGGCTGGCTTCGAGCGGACTGCACTCCAACGGCTTCAGCCTCGTGCGCAAAGCGGTATTCGACATCGGGCGGCACAAGATCGACGACTACGTCGAAGAACTATCGGCTACCGTGGCCGACGCGCTGCTGACGCCAACGCGGATTTACGTTCGGCCCGTCCGCAAAATCTTGTCGCACTACACGGTCAAAGAAGTCGTGCATGGAATCGCCCACATCACGGGCGGAGGATTGCACGAGAATCTTTCGCGGATCTTGCCGGAAGGGGCGCAAGCCGTGATCGAGCGCGGCAGTTGGCAGGCGCCTCCGGTCTTCTCTTGGCTGCAAGCCTTAGGCGATATCGACGACGACGAAATGGCCCGCGTCTTCAACATGGGCCTGGGCATGGTCCTGGTTGTCAGCCCCTACTACGCCGAGAGCATCATGCAGCAACTGGCCGACAGCAGCGTCGAAGCCTGGACGATCGGCAAAATCGCCGCCGGCCCGCGCGGCGCGGTTTGGGCATAAGGGGCGCCGGCTAAACATACTGAAGACAACGAGGGAACACTAATAGCCACTAATCTTCGCTAATAGGAAATGAGATCAGCGTGGATTAGTGTTAATTAGTGTTCTTGTCTTTGTTTTTTTGTCCTCGTTTTGTCTTTCATCGCAAAGGCGGCGCGCTCTATCTCGCCTTGTCTGCGGTCGGTTGATCCAACCGGACCAGGAGCCAGTGGTCGGTTTTGCCGTTTTTGTGAATCAGAGCCGGGGCTTCGCCCGAGGCGAGGTTGCTCAGTCCGGCTTCCATAATCGAGGTCTTCTGATTTCCCACGGTCCAGGCGGCGCGCTGCGTCTTGGGATCGACGGCGCCTTCGATCGGCTGCGTGTGATCCGAGACCTCGTCCGTAAAGTTGCCGCGCAAGATGCCTTGTTTATTGGCCGCCAACTGCAAAATCATTTGCGGGTGTTGTTGCTCGTTGCGAACCATCGCGAAGACGCCCAGCGGCATCCATTCGTCCAAGACGTCCGGTTGCGCGTCGGCGCCGGTTTGCGCCAGATCGGCCGCCTGTTGACTGAAGTCGGCCGCCGAGCCGAGATTCTGGTTACCCATCATCACGGCGCCGTTCTGATACGAGGGATTCGTTCCGTAGTTGTACTAGTTCGGCGCGCCGGCCGCGCCGATGTAACCGCCGACTGCCGCCCAGGGCGCATAGCTCCACGCGCCTCCGGTGGACCAGCGGCCCGGCGTCCAGGCGCCGGCGTGATCGCCGTACCAGCGGTCGTTGTAGAGACCGTAGTTGTCGAACGAGCGGCGAACGGCCGACGATCCCGCCGCCACGCCGGCGGCGCCAGAGAGAGCCGGCGAATTGCGATTTGCGACCGCGGCCCCGGCGGCTGCGCCTTGCGCGCCGGAGTAGTTCGGTTGATTGCGATTGGCCGCTGCCGCCCCAGCGGCAGCGCCTTGGGCGCCGGAGAAGTTCGGATTGTTTCGATTCGCGGCGGCTGCGCCTGCCGCTGCGCCTTGCGCGCCGGAATAGTTCGGCTGATTGCGATTGGACGCCGCCGCCCCTGCGGCCGCGCCCTGCGCGCCGGAATAGTTGGGTTGGTTGCGGTTGGCTGCGGCTGCGCCGGCTGCCGCGCCTTGCGCGCCCGAGGCTTGCGGTCCGCGACGATTCGCCGCGGCGGCTCCAGCGGCGGCCCCCTGGGCTCCGTTGGCGGTTGGGCCCCGGCGATTAGCGGCGGCCGCGCCTGCCGCGGCGCCTTGCGCGCCATTGGCGGGCGTTTTATTTCTGTCGGCGGCCTTGGCTCCGATGGCGGCTTCGCCACCGTTTCCCTTGGCGCGCGCTTGACCGCTGACGCCTCCCTGATGCGTGCGCTCGCCCCACGCGCCGCCAGGAGAACTGGACCGTCGATCGGAGGCGCCTCTTTCGTTGGTCCGATCATCGCGGCCTCGTTCGCCGCCGACTCGATCGCCCCCTTCGTGCTCGCCACCGACGCGATCTCCCTCTTTTCGCTCGCCGCCCGTTCGATCGCTTTCTTTTCGTTCATTGCCGCCGCGTTCGCCACCTGATCGCTCACCGCCGGATCGTTCGCCTCCTTTGCCGCGAGGCGCCGCGCCAGCGATCGAAACCATTATGCACAATGTCCAGGCGATCGAGCAGCAGGAAAGTCTTCGCGACATCAGGTTTATCTTTCCGGTAAAGAGTTAAGTGGCGTTGGACGCGAGCGGGGCCAACCGCTCCCGCGCCGAGATCGCACACCTCGTCGCGGAGAGTGCGGACAAAGGAGCGCGGAGCGAGGCCCCCCGCTAAGATAGCATGGATGGCCAGCAAGCAAACGGCCCCGAAAGAAAATCGCCCGCCCTGGCAAGCATTGCGAACGAAACCGCCCGCTTACGGCTTCATCGCCGTTTTTTCGATGTTCTGAGAGGCGGCGGCTGTCGATTGTGACTTGCCGGCTTTCCGCAGCGATTCGAGGATTTGCTGCTGAGTGACTAAGTCGCTTAAAACGATCGGCTCGTTCGGACGATCGGCCGGAAAGATCGCGTAGACCGGAATGGCGTCCTTGCCAAGCAAGCGAAGCATTTGCTTAATCTCGATTCCCCGATCTGTCCAGTCAGCTTTGAGCGTGACGATGTCGAGTTCGTCCACCAGCTCCTTGACTGGGTTAGTATTGATCACGACTTTTTCATTGAATTTGCAAGTTGGGCACCAGTCGGCAGTGAAGTCGATGAACACTGTTTTCCCCTCGCTAGTCAACTGGACTAACGTTTGGCGCGAATAGGGCTTCCAGTCCAGCAGATCTTTGCCAGGCGTCAAATACGTGAACGAAAACCAGCCGACGGCCGCGGCCATGACAGCGCCGGCGCCCCAACCGACTAGCTTGGTCCCCAGTTCTGCTGTCAAAGGCGTGCGTCCGATCCACCAGCACCCCAACCAGAGTCCGATTAGCAGCGCAAACGTCGGCACGAAATATTCTTGATGGATCACCGTGAACAGATAGACAACCGTTGCCAACAAGACAAAAGCCATGAATTGTTTGAGCGTATCCATCCAGGCGCCGGGGCGCGGCAGAAAACGGAGCAACTGAGGAAACATCCCGATTAACAAGTAGGGGCTTGCCATTCCCAAGCCAACGCAGAGAAAAACCGCATAGACGACTATCGGCGACTCTTTTAGGAGCAGACCAAAAACCGGCCCTAGAAAGGGACCGCTGCAAGGGGTGGCTAATATTGTGGTAAAAACTCCCTTGGCAAAAGCGCCGGACATGCCCTCGCGCGATGCAAGCTGTTGTGCCCCGCCAGATCCGACGAAGCCTGGTATTGGTATTTCCCAAACACCCAGGAAGCTGAGGGCCATCACAAAGACTAGGCCGGCCATGCCAATCACAAACCATTGCTGCGTGAACTGCTCGCCCCAGC
>DASXPZ010000650.1:0-4518 GCA_036493275.1 Pirellulales bacterium | reverse complement strand
GCACCCAAATTCCCTGTTATCACGGGGAAAATAACAGGGAATTTTAGAGATTTCGGCCTTCTGCCGCGATTTCCAGTGCTCGGCTTGGGCGCGAATTCAATGGCTTCAGACGAAATTCCCTGCGCAACGGAACAGGGAATTTTCTACCGCGAACAGGGAATTTCTCGGAGGGAATCAGGGAACCTGGGGTCCTCCTCGACGGGGCAGGGATACAGACCGCGATCATGTCTTCAGCCGCACCCGGGCGATGTTGACTGAGATGGGAATCAATGTGGTCGAGACCTAGGAAGCCGAGCCCGAGAATGGACCACCCAGACGTCGATACTTTCCGCGCCTCGGGGGCCCAGAGGAGCGTTACGTCGCGCTGTAATTCAGGCCAGCGCACAAGAAGTTCAATAAAAACGGGCACTTCTTCAACCTTGAGAGCCGCCGTTTGGCGGCTTTCGCATGTCGGACGCTGAGGGCGCAGAAGTCCTTTAAGAATCGACGTCAGACGCAGAGCCGCGGCACG
This sequence comes from Pirellulales bacterium, assembly GCA_036493275.1. Lineage (GTDB taxonomy): Bacteria > Planctomycetota > Planctomycetia > Pirellulales > JACPPG01 > JACPPG01. The sequence goes on along the minus strand of DASXPZ010000650.1, from coordinate 4,007 downwards.
GCCCTGGTGCAAGAGTGGTGCAACGATGGTGCAAGAGATATCCAACGCTCAGACAGTTGACATCCTTTACGGATTCGATGCGATCGGCGCGTTCCTGAGGATGACAGGAAGGCAGGCCAAGCATCGAGCGCTGCTCGACGGCCTTCCTACGTTCAGGCTCGGGCGTACTGTGTGTGCGCGAGAAAGCGCCCTGCTGAAGTGGCTCGCCGAGCAAGAAGCGGTGGGGGGGAGCAAAACTCCAGAGCCTGAGGGGCGCGGACCGCGCAGCTCGTGACGCATCATAAAGCGTAAGAATTTTGAACGCACACCGTAACGAAAATGTCTGGGCTCCCTGGGCCGCGCGGGCGCCAGGCCCCGCGCCACGGCAAGAAATGGGACATGGCGGCAAGTGATGGGAATTCTCGGCATCCCTGAGGGTGGGGGCCTCGATATCCCCACAGGGTTAGGGGCGGCGACCGCGCAGCAGTCAATTTTCTTCGCGTGCAAAATGGAGAAGAAAAAGTGAGCCACGTAGGGCAGCACGAGCACGCTGCGCAGGGCTCGCCGATCGCGTTCAAATTCGCGGCGGCGGGCAATGAAGGAACTCTTGAAGGCTATGCCAGCACGTTCGGCGGGCCCAGAGACAGGACCGGCGACGTTGTAGCGCCAGGTGCCTTTAAGGCGACGCTCGCCGAGCACAGCGCCCGAGGCTCCCAGCCGGCGATGCTTTGGTCTCACGATATGGACCAACCAATAGGCGCGTGGGACGTAGTGAAGGAAGACGGGAAGGGCCTTTTCGTGAAGGGCCACTTGATCCTGGACGTACCGCGCGCGCGCGAGGCGTACGCGCTGGCGCGCGATGGCGCATTGGCGCTGTCGATTGGCTATCTCACCAAGAAGTCCACCCCGATCCGCGGCGGCGGCCGCCGCCTGGACGCGGTAGACCTCTTCGAAATCTCGCTGGTGTCCGCACCAGCGAACCCGAATGCTCGAATCACCTCGATCAAGGGAATGATCGACGTGGCCGCGATCACCACTCCACGCGCGTTCGAACAATTCCTGCGGGACGCAGGGTTTCCGCGCACCTTCGCCAAGGGGATCACAAACCTTGGCTTCAACGCCGCTGCCGGTCTGCGGGACGCCGACGTGCACGCTGCTTCAGAGCTGGCCCGAGAAATTCGGGCCAGCGCAGCCGTCATTCGCAAACTCAAGAGGGACTGAAAAACATGCGACACGTCGCAGAACTCGAATTCAAAGAAGACCCGAATCCGCCCGACGACGCGACCGAGATCAAGAGCGCGCTCGCCGATCTCACCAAGACCGTTACCGAGCAACTGAAGGCCACCACGGATCGTCTCGACGACATCGAGAAAAAGCAGAACCGTAGCAAGCTCCTTGGCTCTGGCGGCTTGGGCGACCAGGAGAGCGACGCCGAGAAGCGCAAGCTGGAGCAAAAGGCGCTTAGCGTCTTCGCGCGGACTGGCGAAGACAAGGAGCTGAAGGCCTATAGCGTCGGCGGCGACCCGGAGGGCGGCTATTTCACCACTCCAGTCATGTCGGGCGACGTCACAAAGCGGCTGTTCGACCAGAGCCCGATGCGGCGGCTCGCCCGTATCGTGACGATCACGACGGGCGATGCTTTCGAGGAGCCGCTCGACATGAACGATCTCGGCGCGACGTGGGTCGGCGAGCAGGAGTCGCGGCCGGAAACCGCTATGGGTTTAGTCGGCATGCTCAGCGTTCCAGTCCACGAAGTCTATGCATTGCAGCCGGTGACGCAGCGGCTCCTCGATGACAGCCAATTCGACATCGGCGGATGGCTCTCTGGCAAGATCGCGGACAAGTTCGGCCGATCGGAAGGCGCCGCGTGCGTCGTGGGCACAGGACATAAGCAGCCGTGGGGCTTCATGACCTTCGGCACCGACAGCGCCATCGACGGAACGCGCGCGGCCAACAAGCTGCAATATGTTGTCAGCGGCGACGCCAACCTGGTCACCGCTGACGGGTTGCGCGATCTCTATTGGTCGCTGCGGGCGCCTCATCGCGTGCAAGCGACATGGTTGATGGCGAGCGCCACGGCCAACGCAATCGACAAGATGAAAGACGGAAACGGCGACTACCTGTGGCGAGATGGGATTACGGCCGGTGCGCCCCCGTCGCTGCTCGGACGCCCTGTCGAATTCGACGAGAACATGCCGGCGATCGGCGCGGGCAACTTCCCGATCGCATTCGGCGACTTCAAGCGCGGTTACATCATCGTGGACAAGGCCGGCATCAAGCTGTTGCGCGATCCGTTCAGCGATAAGCCGCGCGTTCTCTTCTACGCCTATCGGCGCGTCGGCGGTTCGGTCGCGAACTTCGATGCGATCAAGCTGCAGAAGATCAGCGCATAAGCGACGAAGGAGCGGACGCTCGCGCCGCCGGCGCCCGCGATGCTCGGCGGCGGCCCGAAATACGCCGCCGGCTTTCTTCCTTCAAGGAAGGGCGCAAGCAATGACGCTGGACGAAGACATTGAAGCCGACGAATACGCGGAACGATTCCATCGCGCGTATATGGAGCGCTTCGACATGCCGCCAATCGAATATTGGCAATCACACTCGCGGCAAGAGGCTGTGCGCTCAATCCGCATCGTGATGCTGATGCTCGAAGACATGGCCTTCATGACGAGACAGTGAGTTTCCGCATTGGCCGACTCTGACGCTACCGTTGCAGGTTTGACGTTGACACCGTCCATCGGCTCGATCCTTGCGCAATGGACCTACAGCGACCCGCACGTTAAAGGCCTACGCCAGCTCCAGCTCGACCAGGTCGAGCTGCGGGCGTCAGCGACCAATGACTATTCGACCGCGGTGAAAGTTGCGGAAGGCAAGAACAGCGCGCGCTATGACGGCCTGATCGAAGGCGCGACCTATTATTTCTGGATTGTCCCACGCGGGAATTGGGCGAGCGCCACAAATCCGAAGACCGGCATGAGCTGGGCCGCCGAAGGTCGCGGATACGGCGACAGATATCCGTCAAGCGACGGCATCAAGGCGACGGCAGGCTTTGCCGCGGGCGCCACGCACGCACTCATCAACGGGAAACTATCCGTCTCCGTCGCCGCAAACACGCTAACGATCGCGGTTAAGACGGTCAGTGGCGACGATCCGAGCGCAACGAACCCGGTCTTCGTCGCCTTCGCGCAATCGGATGGAAGTTACCTTGTCCGTTCGATTACGGCAGCGCTGGCGGTCACAATCTCGTCGGGCTCAACGCTCGGTCTGAGCGCCAATACGGCATTCAATATTTGGCTGCTGCTGATCGACGATGCGGGAACGGTGCGCATTGGCGCGATCGTCTGCACCACGTCGACCACGTTCTTCGCCCTAGATGAATCGCGTTCCGTCTCGTCGACTGCCGAAGGTGGTTCCGGTGGCGCCGACAGTGCGGGTGTCGTCTACACGAGCAGTGCGGTTACGTCGAAGCAATTCCGGATTGCGGGCTTTGCGACCTGGAACGCAGGCTTGGCGACGCCGGGAGCATGGAACACGAATCCCGATCAGGTGACGCTCTATGGCCCCGGCGTGAAAAAGCCGGGGGAGACAGTTCAGATCGTCGAGAATTTCTCGTCCGCGGTTCAGACCGGAACGACGAAAATCCCGCTTGACGATACAATCCCGCAATCCACTGAAGGGACCCAGTTCTTTTCGACCTCCATCACGCCTGCCTCGGCAGCGAACTATATTTCGCACGACGTGCGCCTTGTGCTCGCCACTGACCTTGGCAACAGCCTGATCGTGGCCCTCTTTCGCGGGGCGGAATCGAGCGCCTTGGCCGCTGACGCCACCATGCTGACGTCTACCGCCGTCGGTCCGAAATATAGGCACGTTGCCGGCGGCACGACGGCTTTGACGTTCTCCGTCCGCGGAGGGGGAGACACCGCAACCTCGCCGACGAAGTGGACTTTGAACGGGGATGCCAGCGGCAACCGCCTCCTCGGCGGTGGCCTATTCTCTGGGCATCGCATCACTGAGCTTGCCGGATGACG
>DASXPZ010000649.1:0-5833 GCA_036493275.1 Pirellulales bacterium | reverse complement strand
TTTCGCTTCGATATTCGCATTATGTGTCTACTACCCAGGAATCTTCTGAAGCGTAAGCTTCGTCTAGCCCCCAGCAACACAACTTTAAGAAACTACCCGGCAGGCGTCCATACGTCGTGATGCAGCCAGGTGCTTTTGTTCCCCGAACTAGTTCCGCATAAATCCCGTCCGCACAGAAGCCGGTTAAAGACCTTGGAGAATCCTTTGATGTCTGTCTTGTCCTTTTGTCGCCGCGCGTTGTTGACAATTTCCGTCCTGGCGATGATCGCCAGTTGCCAATCGCCCCAACGAGCCCTGGCCGAAGACTCCGTCGAATCGAAGTACCTCTCGAACATCAAGCAATTGACCAACGATTATGTCAAAGCGGGCGAAGGTTACTTCTCGCCAGACGGCAGCGAAATTATCTTTCAGGCGGTGCCGAAGGGCTATCCCTTCTACCAGATCTACAAACAGAAGCTCGATGGCGGGCCGGCCCAAATGATCAGCACCGGTCGCGGCCGGTCGACGTGCAGCTACTTCTCGCCGGACGGCAAACATCTGCTCTTCGCGTCGAGCCATCTCGACCCCAATCTCGACAAGACCGAACAAGCTGAGCGCGACCAGCAGGCCGACGACGCAAAGACAGGCAAGCGGCGCCGCTACCAGTGGGACTTCGATCCGCACATGGATATCTTCGAGGCCGATCTCGACGGCAAGAACATTCACCGTCTGACCGACACGCCGGGCTACGACGCCGAAGGCGCCTATTCGCCCGACGGCAAGTTGATCGCCTTTTGCAGCGATCGCGACGGCGATCCCGACCTGTACGTGATGAACGCCGACGGCTCGAACGTTCGCCAATTGACGAACTCGCCCGGCTACGATGGCGGACCGTTCATCTCGCCCGACGGCAAATGGGTGATCTTCCGCAGCGATCGCGACAAGGAGGGCTTCTTGCAGATTTACGCAATCGGGATCGACGGCAAGAACGAAGTCGCGCTGACTAAAAACCCGGCCAGCGTCAATTGGGCGCCCTACTGGCACCCGAGCAAGCCCTACATCATTTGGACCGGGGCCGATCATACCGATCCCAACTCGCGGCCGAACTATGACCTGTGGCTGATGAAGTATGAGATGAAGGACGGCAAAATCGAACCCGGCAAAATCGAGCGCGTGACAGATAATCCGACGGCAGACGTACTGCCGGTCTTCTCGCCCGATGGCAAGAAGCTGATGTGGACGTCGAACCGAACGCCGGAGCACGCCAGTCAGTTGTTCATCGGCGATTTCAAGTTGCCGCAGTAGGATTGATCTGAGAGACTTCTTGAGCTACATGTCGCAATCGTCCTCTGATTGACCGCCTTTCCGCGTAGGCCCGACCAGACGCCTGATGGCCAACCATAAAGAGCAAAGTCCGTTCGCCGCGCCACCAGAGACAGCGGTGGCAGCCGGACCGGCGTCACGCGTTGTGCCCGGCTGGCCGGCGGCTGCATGGCTGGTCATTGCGATATTAACCCTCGTGAGCGCTGTGGGACTGATCTACGGGCGCGGTTTGCGCGCTCCGTTTATTTTCGATGATTCCGTCTGCACCGAGTACAACGCCTCGATCATGCGGCTGTATCCTCTGCTGCGCGACGCCGAGGGGCCCGGCCCGTTCTCTAATCTCAGCTACAGCCCTTTGGCGGGGCGTCCGCTGGTGAATCTGTCGCTGGCCGTCAATTATCATTTCGGGCAGTTTGATCCGTTCGGCTATCACGTCGTCAACATGGTACTGCATGCGCTCTCGGCAGTGTTGTTGTGGGCGATCGTGCGGCGCGTGCTGTTGTTGGATTACTTTGCGGACAAATTCCAGCGCGTGGCCGCACCGCTGGCGCTGGCGGTGGCGCTCGTGTGGGCCGTGCATCCCCTGCTGACCGACGCCGTGGAATACATGACGCAGCGCACCGAACTGATGATGGGCTGGTGCTACCTGGCCACGATCTATTGCAGCCTGCGCTATTTCGCGTCGACCGCGCCGCCGGGCCGCGCCATGTGGCTCTTGCTCGCGTCGCTGGTATGCACAGCGGGGATGGCCTGCAAGGAAGTGATGGTCTCCGCGCCGGTCGCGGTGTTGCTGTTGGATCGGACTTTCATCGCCGGTTCGTTTGGCAATGCCTGGCGGCGGTCGTGGCCGTTGTATCTTGGTTTGAGCGCAAGTTGGCTGCTGCTTTTTGCGCTGAACTACGGCGGACCGCGCTCGGAATCGGCCGGCTTTCATCTCGAGGTGCCGGCCTATGCCTGGTGGTTCACCCAGACCAAAGTTTTGCTGATGTATTTGAAGCTGGTAGTCTGGCCGTGGCCGATGGTGATCCATTACGATATGCCCTATTTGGATACGATTGGCGCCGCGTGGCCCTATCTGGCGCCGGTCGCGGCGCTGGGAGTGGGAACGCTGTATCTACTGTGGCGTGGCACAGCGACCGGTTTCCTGGCGAGCATGGTATTTCTGATCCTGTCGCCGACCTTGGTGGTGCCAATCACCACGGAAATCGCCGCCGAACGCCGCATGTATCTGCCGCTAGCGGCGCTGGTCTCGCTACTAGTCGTGGGAGGATACGCGGCTGTGCAACGCGGCGCGGATTTTTTCGCGGCGCGGAGGGGACGCGCTTCGAGCGGCTGGTGGCCCTTGGCCACGTTGGGCGGCTGCACGCTGACCGTGGCCCTTGCCCTGAGTCTGCTGAGCGTGCGCCGTCTGGCGGCGTACGCCGACGAATTGACGATGTGGCAAGACGCCGCCATCTATCAGCCCGACAACGAGCTGGTGCTCGATAACTTCGGGCTCGCCTTGATTCAGGTCGGACGGATACAGGAGGCGATCGCGCACTACGAGGGCGTGCTCGATCGATTGCCAAATTCCTTCAAGGCTCACACAAATTACGGAGTTGCCCTTGCCGCCGCCGGGCGGTTTTCGGAAGCAATCGAACACCACGAGCGGGCGGTGCAGCTCGAACCCCGCTTTGGCAAAGCCCAAAACAACTGGGGGGGCACTTTGTTGATGATGGGGCAGCGTGATGGATTTCGAGAGGGTCAGATCGACGAAGTGATTGCTCATGAGCGTGAGGCCATACGGATCAATCCCACCAACGTCGACGCGTACTACAATCTCGGCCTGGCGATGTTGCTGGCCGATCGTCCGGAAGACGCAATCAAGGCTTTTTCGCAGGGGCTCGCGCTTAGCCCACGCAGTGGCAACGCCTGGCAGGGCATTGGCATTGCCTTGGACACTCTCGGAAATCGATCCGACGCGGAGACGAAGAAGCGGAGGTCTCTCGCCGACGATCCTGAATATGCGGAGGCCCTGGATAACCTGGGCCGACTGCTCATCAAGCACATAAAATTGGACGAGGTATTTCAGCAATTCGCGAGTGGATTGCAGCTCGATCATAAGCTTGCTCGGGCCCACAACGCGTATGCCAACCTCTTGGCCCATCGAGCCGACTCTCTCCGCGCCGCGGAGCGCGACGCCGCCGCGCGCAGCGATTACCGCCTCGCGGCCCAACGCTACGCCGCCGCCGTGCAGTTACAGCCCAACTTTCCCCAGGCTCTGAAGAAGCTGGGCGCGGTGCTGATGAATCTGGACGAAACGGATGAGGCGATTCATTGTTTCCAGGAAGCGGTTCGCCAGAGCCCCGCTGACGTCGAGGCCAAGAACAACCTCGACCGAGCGCTGCAAGCAAAACAAGGCCGATAGCCCGCGCAACCGCGTCGCGAGAAATAAAAAACCTTGCGATGAGCGACGCAACGATCGGGCCAGGTATTCCCAGCGCGGCCAGCGCAAGAGTCGAGCGCTAGGGCATCATCCTTCGCCACGCGAAGATACTCACGCGCAGCATGATGACTGCACCACGCGCCGCGGCATGCATCCTACGAAGCCAGCAGCCAATCGATCACTTCGGCCAGGCCGTCATCGTTGTTGTGGGGCGCCACGCGGTCGGCTGCTTGTTTGACTTCGTCCGCGGCGTTTCCCATCGCCACGCCCAGGCCGGCGCCGAGCAACATCGGGATGTCGTTGACGTCGTCGCCGACGGCGCAGATTTCTTCGTCCGAAATCCCCCACCCGCGCGCCAGCCGCTCGACGCTGCTCCACTTGGTCACGCCGTGCGACGCCAGCTCGCACATGTAGCCGCGATAGCGAGGGCTGCGGATCACGTGGACGTAGAGCTCGCCCGGCATTTGGGCTTCGAGCGTTTCCGCGAGCGCCGCCATCTCGTCGCGCGGTCCCATGGTGAATCCTGAAAAAACGCCCGGCGGCGGGTCCCGCATGATGTTCGGGCAGACCAGTCGCCCGACAGGGTTCATGGCAAAAAACTCTGCCAGCTCCGGCTGCTCGACCTCGACGCGGCGGCAGTACATGTCGTGCCCTAGTTCGAAGGTGTCGCCATACAACACCGCTTCGTAGCCGGCCTGGTGGATGATGGCCAGCATGCGGAGGAGCCGATCGCGCTCGAACTCGGCGCAGTAGAGCGTGCGATGATTAGCCGGATGCTTGACCAGCGCGCCGCTGGCCGTGACCAATGGAAGATCGAGCCCCAGCGGTTCGACTAGCGGCAGCGCCCGGCTATAGCGCCGCCCGGTGGCCAGCACCACGCGCATGCCGGCGTCGACGGCGCGGCGCAAGGCGTCCCGTGTGACGGCCGTCACTTCGTCACGACTGTTGACGAGCGTGCCATCAATATCCACGGCGAGCAAGCGATAGGGAGGCATGAAGATTGGCGAGACCTGGCGGAGAAGCAGGGCAGAGCAACTGGGGCTCGGTTGCCTGAAGGCGATCGCGCATCGGGCGGCGACTTCCTATTATGGCGCCTGGCGGCGGTTCTGTCGCGGCGTGGTTGAGCCAGTAGCAGGAGAACTGCAAAGTCCTGTGGCCGGGGTCTGAGACCCCGGAAGAAGCTCGACAAAGACAGGCCTCCGAGAGGCCTCTATGAAGACTCAGAAATCAAGTTCACAAATCGCGACTTTGCAGTTGTCCTGGTCGGCGCCCTCCCCGCATTGAAAAAACCGCCCCAGCGTGGTCTACTCGCCAGTTCGCCGCGACCCGGTTTTTTGCTCCCTCAGGCCCCTCGTTCGATCGAATTTCGCCATGCCTTTTCGTGCCGTCCCCTCGAATGTCGATTTCCCAGCGCAAGAATTGCAGATTCTGGACGTTTGGCGCGAGGGGCGGATTTATGAGAAGTCGCTCGAGCGCCGCGCCGCCGCGCCCCCTTTCGTCTTCTACGAAGGTCCTCCCACCGCCAACGGCATGCCCCACCCGGGCCACTGCCTCACTCGGGCGATCAAGGACCTCTTTCCACGCTACCGCACCATGCGCGGCTATCGCTGCGAGCGCAAGGCGGGCTGGGACACGCACGGCCTGCCGGTCGAAGTCGAAGTCTGCAAAGAGTTGGGCATCCACTCCAAAGAAGAGATCGAAGAGTACGGCATTGAGCCTTTCATCCATCTCTGCCAGCAGAGCGTGTGGCGTTACATGCGCGAGTGGGAACGGCTCACCGAACGGATCGGTTTCTGGATAAAGCTTGACGAAGCCTACGTCACCTATCACCAGAGCTACGTGGAAAGTGTCTGGTGGTCGCTCAAGAATCTGTTCGATCGCGGCCTGCTCTACCAGGGACACAAAATCGTCTGGTGGTGGGCTCAAGGCGGCACCGCACTCAGTTCGGGCGAAGTCGGTCAAGGCTATCGCGAAGTGGCGGACCCGAGCGTGTATGTGAAGTTTCCGCTGGTCGATGATAAGGGCCACACGACCGACACATCGCTATTGGTTTGGACGACAACGCCTTGGACATTGCCGAGCAATCAATTCGCGGCAGTCCATCCC
>DASXPZ010000648.1:0-6752 GCA_036493275.1 Pirellulales bacterium | reverse complement strand
CGCCGTCGCATTGAATATCGACCGGAAGCGACTCATTCGGCTTGGGGGGCGCCGGCCCTTTCGCCCCCGCGCTCGAGGGAGGCGCTGCCGAGAGTTTCGATCCGGACGCCATTCCAGGGAACATGTCGGCCTGACCGGGCTGAAGCGACATGCGGACATTTCGCTTCAACTCGAACGAGTGGATGCCGCCAAAATTCGGACCATTCGATTTTGGCTTGGAAGACGCGGCCGGAGAGAGATGCATTTCCAGCTCGTCGCCGCGCCCCGAATTGGATCCCATTCGGAATTCGACCGAGCTCTTCGAGACGACGCGATCGCCGATCAGATCGACGTCGCGAGTGACGATCCACAGATCATCTTGCGGGCCGACTTCGCGCTGATCGCTGCGAATGGTGATCGGACCGACGAGCGTGCCGCCGGTAAGCGTGCCGACCTTGGCCTGCTTCAGATCCACCGGCGAATCGAACTGCAGGATCGCCCCCTCGGGCGCTTGCAAAATGACCGCGCGGCGATATCGCTCTTCCTCGCTGGACATCGGGCCCTCGGGAATCGAAAGCATTGTTACCGGATGAACGCGCAGCCGACCATCTTTAAGCGTTTCGTACTCCTGAAACAGCAACATGCCGCGCGGCGACTCGATCAGCTTCGGCGAAATCAACTCCCAGTCACCCGCCTTGAACCAATGGGCCAGATAGCGGCGTTGCTTTTCAGGCGCGTTGCGGGCGGCTTCGAGCGCTTCCGCAGTGGTCTCGGTGTCGATGCGGCGCCCGACCGTTGGTTCAATCAGCGGCACGGCCGCCAGCGCGTAAACCCAATAGAGTCCAAACACGCTTGCGAAGGTGGCGAAGATCCGTTTCCAGGGAGTTCGCGGCGGGCCGCTGGGCTGCGGGCGCGCGGCTGCTGAAGGCGCTGCTGCGCCGTCGCTCTCGATCTCGACAGGCGCCGGCGTGCTAGGGGGCATACGTTTGAACCAGGTCATCCCAGCGGCGCTGGGCTTTGAGGATCAACTCGACGACTTCTCGCACGGCGCCGCGGCCGCCGGCGGCGCTGGTCACGTAATCGGCCGCTTCGCGCACCTCTTCGCAAGCGTCTCCCACGGCGACGCCAAGTCCGGCGAAGTGAACCGCGCTCAGGTCTGGCAAATCATCGCCGACGTAGCAGAGTTGCTCCGGCGACAAGCCCAGCTCGTTCAGGATTTCGCGCGCCGCGGTCAACTTCATCTCGGTCCCCTGGCGAACGATTTCGATCCCCAACTCCGCACAGCGCAGATTGACGATGTGCGAGTTGCGCCCGGTGATCACGCCGAAGCGTCCCCCCGCCTTTTGCCAGAGCCGCACGCCCATACCGTCGCGAATGTGGAATCGCTTGATCTCTATGCCTTCATTATTGAACACGATGCTGCCGTCGGTGAGAACGCCGTCGACATCGACCAGGATCAGTTCGATCGCCTGGCATTGCTTTATTACGGTCATGGATCGCTCGCAGGTCTCGTGAATTATTTTGCAGATCGGGCAAGATGGAGGATTACAGAAGCACTAGTGATTGTAACGGGCCGGTGAGTAGCGAGCGTGACGATTGGCAAAGGATTACTGAGTGTGGTTTCACCCACGATGACGTTCAGTCAGCACTGCTGGAAGTTGGTGGATATCGTTCTCACTGTGCAATGGCGCCATCGTCCGGCAACATGCCGAGGACGTCGGTAATATCGAGCAATCCCAGCGGCGCGCCGCACGAATCAATGACGGGTAGCTCGCTGATTTTTCGTTCGGCAAGAATGGCGACTGCGTCGGTCAGCATCGAGCCGATCGAGACGCGGCAGGGATTGCGCGTCATCACATCGCGGACTGGGGCGTCGACCGCGGCGTCGCGATGATTCTCGAACAACCGCGCCAAGTCGCTGTCAGTAAACACGCCGCTCAGCGCGCCCGTTTCGTCGACCAGCATGATCGCGCCAGTTCGTCGACCTGGTCGGCCGAGCGAGGCCAGCACCTGGCGAACTGTGTGCGCATCGTCCGAGACGCGGCACTCCGCCAAGGGGCGCATTTTTTCTTCCACGCGACTCAATCGCTTGCCGAGCGCCCCAGCTGGATGAACCTGCGCGAATTCGTCGCGGCCGAAGCCGTTTAAGCGCATCGTCACCAGCGCCAGCGCGTCTCCCAAACCCAACATGGCCGTGGTGCTGGTGCTGGGGGCCATTCCTAAGGGGCAGGCTTCTTGCAGCGGGCCAAGCGCCAAGGTGACCGTAGCGGCGCGGGCCAGGCTGCTGGTGGCGCGCGCCGTGACGGCGATGATCGGCGTCCCCAGGCGGGCCAGCGATGGCAACAGCGCCAGGACCTCCTGCGTTTCGCCGCTTTGCGAAAGAATCAGCGCGACGTCGTCCGATCGCACACGCCCCAGGTCGCCGTGCATGGCGTCGACCGGGTTAAGGAAGATACTACGCGTGCCGGTCGAGGCGAGCGTGGCCGAGATCTTGGCGCCGATCAGTCCCGCCTTGCCCACGCCAGTTACCACAACCGTGCCGCAGCAAGCATGCAGCAGTGCCGTGGCGTCGCAGAATTCGAGCCCGAGGCGCGTCGCCACCCGCGCCAGCGCTTGCGACTCCATTTCGATGATTTCGCGCGCGTAGCGCAACTGTTCAAACGGCGAGAGCGGAACGAGTCGGAGCGCTGCGTCGCTGGTCATCGACAGTCATCCTTGACGTGTGCGTGCTAGCGGGTCATTCGAGGGGTGGGGGATTGTAGTTCGGCCCCCCGTTTTCGACAAGGTAAACGCGAGCCAAACGACCTTTTGCTCTGTGAATCTTCAGGCTCGTTCCCGTCCGCTAGCTACGGGCAATTCCATCCGCTAGAATTCTGTATAAAGATGGACAATGACGGCTTGTCTTGCGGGTCCGATGCTTCGTTCGCCCAAGCGTGGTTGGTCGGTCTGCTAGCACTCGGCTTTTTTGGAGCGAACCTGGTCATGATTGTCACGACAAAAGAACTCTTCGAGCAGGCCTATGGCAAGTATGCCGTGGGCGCCTACAACATCAACAACCTGGAGCAGACGGTGGGTCTGTTTCGCGGTTGCGTCGGCAAGAAGAACTCGAACGACGAGCCTTCGAACCCGGCGAAGAGCGCGCCGTTTATCATTCAGATTTCTCGCGGCGCGCGGGCCTTCACCGATAAGCGTTTTCTAGAGGCGATGATTCGCACGGCCGAAGACGTCTTCCCGGAAGCAATCTTTGCCGTCCATCTCGACCATGGCACGGAAGAGGTGGCCTACGACTGCATCGACAGCGGTTTTTATTCGTCGGTGATGATTGACGCCTCGCACGAGACGTTCGACAAGAACATCGAAATCACCAATCGCGTCGTCCAGCGCGCCCACCACAAGGGAATCTCGGTCGAGGCCGAGTTGGGAATGCTAGGAGGCGTCGAAGAAGACATCAATATCTCGGCCGAGCACGCCTGCCTGACCGATCCGGAGCAGGCGGTCGAATTCGTCGAGCGCGCTGGTTGCGATTCGTTGGCCGTGGCGATCGGCACTTCGCACGGGGCCTACAAGTTCAGCGGCAGCCAGGGGCTGCACTTCGATCGGATTGCCGCGATCCAAAAACTGCTGCCAGGCTTTCCGCTGGTGATGCATGGATCGAGCAGCGTGCCGAAGGAGTGGGTCGACCGCATCAACGCCGCCGGCGGCAAGCTACCGGCTACGAGCGGAGTTGCCGAGAAGGATTATTTGCCCGCCGCCAAACTGGGCGTGACGAAGGTCAACATCGACACCGACGGGCGATTGATCTGGTGCGCCGTCTATCGCGAGATCTTCCGTGACAAGCCGGGTGATTTCGATCCGCGCACGCCCGGCAAGCCGTTCATGGCCGAGTACGCCGGGTTTATCGAGCACAAGAACCAGGTGCTCGGTTCCGCCGGACAGTTAGAAGCCGTGCGCGCGGGACTGGGCGTGCGGACCTAAGAAGCGCTGACGGTCTGCGCGGTGGTGTTTTCATTGGTTCGCGCCGGGCGCGGCTCGCTCGAAAGGTAACTGTCATCCCCCGGCGAGTGCATCAGCCGCAGGAGCAACAGCTTCTGCTCGGTCGGTTGTCCGGCCGCGCGCTCCGTGAAGAAGTGATTCCCCAAGCTGCCGGGCATGTCGGCGCGACCAGCTATGACCAGTGTCTGGCCTGGCAACAACTCCGCGATGATTTTCAATTCGTTGAAGACCCGCGTTTCCGGCCGATACTCGAAACGGAACATGCCGTCGCCGGCGGTGTAGCGCTGCTGAGGCTCGCCATATTCCAATTCAGGTTCGAGTTCGATGCGAACGCGACCGTCGCGCTCTGGCTGCGACACTAGCGAGAACAGGCCGAGAACTTTTTCGTACGCTCGACCGGTGACGCGGCCGCTATCGCCATGCACAAGTACGGCCAATTGCGAGATTCTCGCCTTTTCGCCGAGAGAAAGAATCCGGCTCGTATGTCCGGCTCGCGTCTGCAACAAACCGCGCCGCACTTTTGCCTCATTCAGAAAGTTGACGGGCTTCGCCGCTAGAGGATCGATCGCCGGCCCGGATTCTTCGCCAGACTCCAGCGACGCCTGAGCAGGATTGTCTCGCAAAACCTGCATCAGGGCGGGCGGAAAATTGGCTCCAAGCACGCCAACTCGAAAGCCGTTGGCCGCCAGCCGAGCGCGCACTTCGACCGGCAGAAACTGCTCGTCGATCTCGGACCACATCTGGTCGTTCAATCCCGGATCTGCGTAGGCGTAGCGCACCGAGTATTTCTCAATCTGGACGCATTCCGGCGCCATGGCCAGCGGAGCGAGCGGAGACTTGCCCCCTGAGCGCAGCCGAGCGCAGCCGGCAGAGCAGGTAGCCAGCCAGCAAACGGTCACCAGAACGCGCAATAGGCGCGGCGTGCGCAGGAGTTGCATGCGAACCGAAACGTCCGAGGAGAGTGCGAGAGAACAGCCCACGCGGCGAATGCGCGTTGGGACGGAAGGCTAGCCGCCGTCGCGGTTTGCGTCAACGCGGGTTGGAGCGGTCGCTGGCGCTGAGGGGTTCGGGCAGATTGGGGGGCGACGGAATCAACTTAGGCGTGCGGATCTTTGCACCATATACCCGGCCGTGCCGCTGGCATAGCTGGCTGAAGTTGCCGTCCAGAAACGAGTACAACTCCGGCGGCGGCGACAGGGCCAGCCATTGCCGCGCGACGGCGCGCGCGTGATTGTGGAATTCAGCCTCGCTCGAACCGTGCGCGTAGCAGCGTCCCGGCAGCCGGCGGAGATCGCCATCGAAGGCCGGGCTGATGTGCCACAGTTCATGCGCCACGGTGCTCAACTTTTCGTCGAGCGGTTGATCGCAAAACCGCGGCAGGTAAAAGCTCATCAAGTAAAGATACTCTCGACCCGAACTGTCGTAGAGCGGAGAGACGGCCCACAACCGGTTGCGCCGCCGAGAGAACCGCTCGCCGCCGGCGAACCGCATCGGGATCAGGCTGGCATGCATGCCGCTGGCGACGGGTCGGCGCGTCTGGCAAACCCGCAGGGCCACGCGGTCGATTGACACGTGGTTTAGTTCCGATAGACGCAAGGCCATGTCGCCACAGAGGCGGCGCATGGCGGCGGTAAAGTCGAGGCCCTGCTTATGCCTCACGGGAAAGCTCCAGCCGTCCGTGCTCAACTCTGCCGAATTCGCCAAACGCTTACTAGCTTGGCTTTGACCCGCCTTCGAAGTTCGGCGCGTGCGAACGTTCGATGACGCGGTCGCGAACGCCGACGAATTCCAGCACGGCGCGCGTGCCATTGTCACCGAGGCGAGGCTTGGCCAGGCGGACGACGCGGGTGTACCCGCCCGGACGGTCGCTGAACCGAGGGGCGACCGTCTCGAACAGAATCCGCACCGCTTGCTTATCGCCGAGCAACTCCAACGCGCGGCGACGCGCGGTGACCACCGGCGAGATCGCCTGAGCCCACTTGCGCCAACGATCGCTCGTCCGCCACGAGCGCCACTCGGGAGTATTGCGCGAGGCCGTCGTGCCGAACTCCGCGGCGGCGCGGGTGTGTTCCATACTATTGCGCGCCAGCGTTACGCACTTCTCGACCAATGGGCGAACTTCCTTGGCCTTTTCGAGCGTGGTGATGATCCGACCCTTGACCTTCGGACGGTTGTCGTCCAAATCGGCGTCCCGCTCCGTGAGCAACAAGGCGCTGGCCAAATTACGCAATAGGGCGCGTTGGTGGCTGGGGGAGCGACCGAGCACGCGGCCTTTTCTACGGTGTCTCATGGCATTCGTGGGGCTAAGGTGTTGTAGTCAGCGGTCGTCCGATCGCAAAAAACGCGAGGACGAGCAGCGAAACTCGGTTCAGGTTGTCTTAGACGCTCATCGAGGTTGGCAGGCGCATGCCCAACCGCAAGCCAAGCTCCGAGAGACGTTCGCGGACTTCGTTGAGCGTGGTCTCGCCGAAGTTGCGGACGTCGAGGAGCTGGTCTTCGCTGCGGGTGACCAGATCGCGGACGGTATGAATGTTTTCCGATTCCAGGCAGTTCATAGCGCGGACCGAAAGATTCAATTCGGCCAGGCTCATGTTCAGCTTCGTCTCACCGGCACTGTCGGACATGTAAGCCGTCGCGGCGCGGCTTTCGGCGAACACCTGGGCGCCCAACTCGTTGTATTGCACGAACGGGTTGAGGTGCTTCCGCAGAATCTTGGCCGATTCGACCAGCGCCATTTCGGGGCCGATCGCGCCGTTGGTCCAAATTTCCAACGTGAGCTT
>DASXPZ010000647.1:0-4017 GCA_036493275.1 Pirellulales bacterium | reverse complement strand
CTCGCGTTGCGGCGCTTGTTCTTTATTCCGAAGGCGAGCAATCGACAGGTCGCGTCGCGATAGCAAACGAACTTTCACGTCGCCTTCAACAGCACAGCCAAGGCTTCGAGGCCTGTCATGCCGGGCGTGATGCCGAGCTTTCGCGCCGGATCGCTGACTTCGACGATCTTGGCTTCGTAGAGATCCTCCGGCACGCAGAGAGGCTTCGCCGGCGTTCCCTTGGCGATGGCGACGGCGATGCCGAACTCGCCCGCAACGTGGACGTCGTAGATCCCGCACCCAACGAAACCACGGTCGGTGTGAATGGCGCAGTACTGCCCGGTGGGCCAGCGGAAGCTGCTCCCAATCGCCTGGCCATGCGGCGTGTCGAGCGTGTGGTGTTCTGAGATGGGCAAAGTCATGACAAAGATTCCGTTGCGTGCAGGCTTCGTTCTAGCTTTTTGGTAACCGCATCGGACTGCCGACGCAAGGGACTTGGGTATGCCACTGCTGGGCAAGCCCAAAAGTGTCCGGGAAAAAGTTTGGTAATTACAACTTGCGCTATTTGCTTGGTTTATGCACACTGTGCGTATGGCCCAGCAAGCAGTGGATTCTGAGCGGTTGCCCGACTGGCCGGAGCTGATCGTTGGCGGGAAGCAGGTGGCGCCACACATCGCGCCGATTCCCTAACAATGCGCTACGCTTTCGCCTGGCTATCGAACACCGTTCCATTTGGATTCAACAGCAGCCAACAGACGCCTCCCAGGACATAAATCGCGACGACCAGGCCCAAGACGTGTTCCCAGTGTCCAGTCCACTCGACGACATAAGCGACCACGATCGGAAAGGTCGCGGCGCCGATATTGCCTGACATGTTCATGACGCTGAAGACGGTCGGGACGTGGCGCCCTCCCATGTCGATCGTGATGGCGTAGGCCACCGGCCCGGCCACGGCGCCCAAAAACGACGCGCCGGTAATCCAGGCCACGGCCGCAACGTGGCTGGTAGGTATCATTGCTAGCGCGAACATCGCAGCGCAACCGAACATCGTCACCGCGGCGGTCATTTTGCGCCCCACGCCGCGGCTTCCGGTGCGAACGAGCAGCCAGTCGCTGGCGGCGCCTCCGAGCCAGGATCCGACGACCACGCCCAACAGGGGCGCCGCGTTCCAGTAAAGCGCCTCTTGCTCGCTCAGCAGGTAAACCTCGCGCAGCAGCTTCGTAAACCAGGTGGCAAATAAAGCGTATCCGGCGGCGCGAAAAAACTGTTGCCAGGCGATCAACCACATGGCGCGGCTGCGGAGCAGCGCGATCCAGGGAATGTCTTCAACATGTTCAGGGTCGCTCGCGTCGCTCGCCTCATTCACATCGTGCAGTTCGTTGGAAAACTTCGAGGCAGTGCCACGAATTCGAACGAGTTCCTCCGCGCCGACGCTCGGATGCTCTTCAGGACGATTGCGATACCAAAGCCAAAAGCCGGCAGACCATAGCAGACCCGGCAGGGCGAAGATCACGAAGACCCAACGCCAATTCGTCAGCGTCAGTAACCAGCCCGTGGCGTAGCTGGCGCCGGCCGCCCCCAGCGACATGAAGCCGGCCAACAAGCCACTAGCGATCGCCCGTTCGCCACTCGGAAACCAACGAGCAAGGCTGGCCGTGGCGCCCGGAAAAATCCCGGCCTGTCCTCCGCCGGTCACCGCTCGCGCGGCGATCAACGACGCGAAACCGACAACGCCCCCGGTCGCCCCGGCGGCAAACGAACAGAGCGCCACGCAGAGCGCGAGGGCGGCGCGGCTGCCGAGCCGTTCGGCCAAGCGGCCTCCCGGGATTTGCAGCGCCGCGTAAGCAATGTAAAAGGAACCCATCGCCCAGCCCATCTGGCGGTCGGATAAATCCAGGTCAAGCTGCATTTGCTTGACACCCAGACCAAGCTGAAATCGCTGCGCGTAAGCCAGCATCGCCGCCGCGCAGAGCCAGGCCAGCACGAGATAGCGGACAAATGTTGTGCCGCCAGAGTGCGAAACGATCGGAGGAGCATTGCCTGCTGGCCGCTCAGCGGAATCTCCGGCGGCAGCCTCTAGACGAGACATAAAAACTCCGCGCGCGAGTTACGACCGAGGAAGCTGATAGACCGCGTACGTCTTGTTGCGATAGACGCAGCGAAACGGCAGCGCCGGATCGGCGTCGGTCAGAAGATATTGCGCGCCATACGTCTCGCCAAGGCGCGTCAGCCGCGACGGATCGAGCTCGGTGAGCGACTTCCGCCAACGATGGTCCGGGTCGCCCGTGGCGTGGAGCGCTTCGATACGGTTCCACCACTCGACCAGGTTGGCGGCGTCTTGCGGCATGTCTTTCAGAGTCGCCACTTCACTCCGCTCGGCGTACCAGCGGAATGTCTGAGAGGGACGAGGCGTAATGAAGCAGGCGTTCTCAGGCGTGTTGCCGGCCACCCAGCGGCAGACGTCCTGCCAATCCGGGTAGTTGGCGGTCCGCGTCGATTTATCGGCGCGCGGCGCGACCGCTGAGAAGGGCGTCTCATCGCGCGTTAACAGCAGCCCGCTGCCGAGCGCAAACAGCGCCAGCGGGGCCAGCTGTGCGAGCGCTTTCGAGCGAGGAAACCAGGCGGCAGTCTGCCAGGCGAGTTGCGTCGCCGTCAGCCCTACACCCACCGGCGCGAGGACGTCGGCCAGGCGAAACCAATAAAAGCGCAACCCGCGCGCCGCCAGTTCGGGGCGCCACAGGGCCAGCGTCCCCAGCGCCACGCCAACCGCGGCTATCGCCAGTGACGCCCAAACGCAAATTTTCAATCGCCAGGCGCCTTTGTCGTTGGGGGAAAGCCACGCCAACACGCTCCACACGGCCATCAGCGCCGCAAAGCGCCAGCGGAATTCGAGCTTCATGTCGTAAAAAAACAGATGGTGCGGCACGCGGCGATAAACATAAATGTCGTTGGCCTGAATGAGCGTGGCGGCGTCGACTCCGCGCGTCAGCGCCAGCGATTGCACGACGATCGGAATCGCCAGCAGCGCAAAGCCGAGCAGGCCGGGCGCCATGGATGCGATGCGCGGGCGCTCGGCGCCGCTAAAAATCCAGCAGGCCCCGACGGCGATCGCGGACCAGCCTCCCACCAGGACGTGAAACGCGGTCGCTCCGCCGAGCAACAGCCACGCGAAGTTCCACCGTCCGCGCACCAGCTCAGCCAGCGCCCCGAACACGAGCGCATAGGCAAACCCCTTGGCTTCGAATCCGCCGACGAACCACTCTCCCGCCATCTGAAAGCGTTCGTTCAGTCCGACGACCAGCGCAGCCGAGACGACCGACGCTCCCAACCGCGGAACGAGCGACCAGCTCAATCGCCTCCAGAAAAAGGCCAGCAATAGCCAAGTGGCCACGCGGCCCACGCGGACCACGTCCGGCAGGTCCATGAAGCGCGTCAGCCAGCCGGTCGTCAGATAAAATGTGGAGTGCCAGTCGGGCGTTTGCAGAAAGAAATCTTCGGCTAGCCATTCGCGATTCCAGTAGTGTTTGGCTTTGCTCACATAGTGCGATTCATTCGGCTCCGGAATGGGCCACGCGGCGCTAACGACAAACACCAGAAATATCAGCAGCGTCTCAGCGGCGGCCAACCAAGCGCCTGACCAGGAAACGCCCTCTGCGGCAGGGCTCTCGCTCGAAGATGGATCACTACTGGGCACAGTCGGAGCTCTGGGATCGAGAAGTCGGCCGCGGACGCTTCGCGCAGCGCAACGGTGCGCAAAGCTTGCGTGGGGTGTAGACTAACGAAGCGGGCTCTCGCCGACCATAGCGAGACGCCGCTCGCCGCGGCGCGGACGAACGGCCCTTGCGGAACGAGTCGTCGGGCGCCTATATTCCGGCAGGGGACCTCGCGCGCTTCGGAGAGCGCGCGAAGAGACGTTGTTCTGACCATTTCTCTTCCGATCTTCCGAAAGTCGAACGAGTGACAGCTTCTACTCCCGGCAAGGCGCTGCGCGAAGCGGTCGAGAAATCGACAATCCTGATTCCAGGCGCTTTCAACGCC
>DASXPZ010000646.1:0-3416 GCA_036493275.1 Pirellulales bacterium | reverse complement strand
CAACTCCCCCACCCCGGGGTCCCCGCGACGCAAGCGTCGCGGGGTGCCCCTAACCCTCCCCCGCAAGCGGGGGAGGGAAGGGAGGGGGCCGAGCGCCGCGCCATCTGGCTCCTGCTGGCGCTGCTGGTGCCGAATACTTTGTTCTGGGCGACCTACGAGCAGATGGGCAATACGATCATTCTCTGGGCTGACGCCAACACCGACCGGAGCATTGATGTTTTTCATTTATTCGGCGCGGGCGCGCAAATCCCGACCACGTGGTTTCTCGCCGTCAATCCTTTCATGATTTTCGCCTTCACGCCGTTCGTCGTCGCGCTATGGGCGCGCCAAGCCGCGCGCAGCGCCGAGCCGCCGACGATTACCAAAATGGCCTACGGCTGCTTCGGCGTTTGCGCGGCGAACCTGATCATGGTCGCGGCGGCGCTCACCGTCGGCGCGAGCGGCGGTAAAGTGAACTGGCTATGGCTGTTCGCCTATTTCGTCGTCATCACGCTCGGCGAGCTTTATCTGTCGCCGGTTGGGCTGTCGTTTGTGACCAAAGTCGCTCCGGCGCGACTGATCTCGCTGCTGATGGGCGTGTGGCTGTCGGCAAGCTTCACCGGCGGCTTTCTTGCCGGTTACATCGGCAGCTTCTGGAGCCGCATGGCCAAGCCGGAATTTTTTCTGCTCGTCGCCGCCATCGCGGCGCTGGCCGGGGTGATGATTTGGGGGTGTAAGTGGATGGTCGAGAAAAGCTCGCCACAGTAGCCAAGGTTGAGTATCGCGAAATCCGGGATGCAAACACGAAATAAGTCCCGTATTTCGTTTTCATTCAATCCGGGTAGCCTGTTCAGGTGAACTGAATATCAAACTCGCAAGCAGCGAAATTTTGGGCCAAAAGATCCTCCTCCGGTACGGCGAAGTAGAGAGAGCCGCCGGGGCCCCAGGCGTGCCACGCCTCGCCGCTGATATAATCGTCGACTTGAAGCAGTAGGCAAATTTTCTTCTTGGGATCGTGATTGAATTCAAACTGATCGGGATCGCGGGCTTGAACCAAAGCCGGCCAGCCAAGCAATTTGGAAAAGCTGCAATTGCGTTCGCGTCCGGCCGGAATGCCGTGGTTGCGTATTGCGTTCCACACTGCAGCATAGTCGGATAGTTGCTCGCCGCTGAGCTTTAGCCTGCGTATCGCCCCACTGTGCGGATGCGGCAAATCGGCCACTGGGCGCATCACAACCGGACAAGGCGGCGGCACCACCATTGGCGGAATTGGCGGCGCCGCCGGCACCAAAGCGTCGAGGTCAGGCCAGTGGTGGATTGCAATAGTCCGCGCTTCGATCCGGCATGCCATGACGCCGTCGTGCTCGGCATAGAAAGAGAGAAGGCCCGATGAGGGCAGAACATCTGCGCCAGGTAACCCGCGCAAATCATGGCAATTGATCTGACCGACGAACACCAGTGGCTCATCATCCTCCATCGGCCATTGCCAGCCGTGCGGAGCCAACGGCATGCCACCAAGGCGCGATGCTGTAGCGATATCGTCGCGAAGCCGCTGCGGCCACAAGCCGATAGCTGGTAGGGCGAGGTGCCTGATCCGGTCGGAAAATTTCGGCAGCGCCTCCTTAAGTCGATCGCTGATATCGTGGCTTGTCATCGTCGGCGGCGGCGGACGATCGGTTTGCCACCGGAGTTCAGTCCGGAGAGGTCGGGGCGGCGGGGATGGCGGCGGTGGATTGTGTAACCATTTGAGGTTTGACGCTGCCCAGGAGCGCACACCCTCATGGGGATGCTGCGCCAATTCCTCCAGCATCGGTCGTTCGCGACCGCGCGATCTCATTTCCCGGAATATTTCGTTTTTATAGCCGGCAAGCCTATTCGCCTTCGCGACATTCTCGGTGGCATGGAAGCCCACCATCACGTCGATATAGGCCTGAACGAGCTCGCGATCGCTCAAATCGTGCAGATTGTCGGAAGGGTGCATCGCCGGCTTGTCTTGCTTCTTGAGAATCTCACATATCCGATAAAATTGACTCGCCGCTGGCGAGGCGGCACCGAAGCGCGTCATCGAACGCAATCGTGACAAGTTTCCCCGGATGAACGAGAAAGGCTGTGTCCGCGGGCGCAAGCTTGGCTAAGACTTGCTGGATGAAACGATAGCCGTCCTCGTTGCTGGTGTTCCGATGAATGAGATCAACCCGAAGCCAGCAGCGTTGTTGTTC
This sequence comes from Pirellulales bacterium, assembly GCA_036493275.1. Lineage (GTDB taxonomy): Bacteria > Planctomycetota > Planctomycetia > Pirellulales > JACPPG01 > JACPPG01. Next base: position 1,218 of record DASXPZ010000646.1, on the reverse strand, counting down.
CGCCTTGCGGCGAACTTCGCGATCTTTGATTAGCTTCGCGAATCCGGAAAACTCGATGTATGGCCCCGGCACGTTATGCAGCAGGAACATCCCAGGCAGCGCCGGGGATGTTCGCTTGAATAAAAAATTGGCCCGGCGTGGGGCCGTCCACGACGAAATTTCCTTTGTCGCGGGGTGGCAGGAATTGGCCCGGATAGACCTCGTCGAGCTTTGTTCGCAACGAATCCAGCTCCCAGTCGACAAAGCTATTGGCGAGCACAACCCAAGCGATCATCTTCTATGTCTTTGGTAAGAGGAGAGATCCAATTTCGCTTTCCCGGCAGCCTACGACGGCAGTTTTTCAATTCCTAATAACACTGCAGGACTGTCCAACATCGGTCGAAGCGTCGGGCACGTACATCTTGTTCGCGCATCCAAACATAGATTGTGCCACTGTCGCCCCACTCGAATCCTGCGCTCTCATCACTGGTCAATTGCAGAACAAGACGCCAATCGGCCGCGCCTGGTCGAAGGTGCGCCGCTTTTGTGCTCGCATAGCCCTCGGGGAGCCCGCAAAAAATTCCATTGCTTACTAGCTGACACTCCGTTTCCATTTCACCTTGAATCGGACAAGGCCAGCCGCCGAGCGCATGTCCAGAGATTAAATAGGCGTCCCGCGTGTCTCGCGAAAAAAGACCTTTGAGCTGGGCTCGAGCGGATTTCTGATCTGTCGCACGATTAAGGATCTGCGATACCGCGAATGTTTCCGGCGGTGGAACGCATTCGCGAGCTTGCGGCAACAACGAAACCGGCTTGAAGACGGCATCGAGCGTTTTGGACGGTTGTTGTTGCTCCAAAACTGGATCGCCGAACCACATCAGACGAAACCCAACCGAGTCGCCAGGATCGAATCCCCACGGTTGGCTCTCGGCGTCGTAAAAGAAACTCAACAGCCCCCAATTGGGCAAACCAAGGTTTGTCCCGCCGGCCGCCGCAACGTCAGATAAGTTGATCTGTGCGAGAAAGGCGAGCGGCCGCTCCTTCTGCATTGCGGAGCGATTTCCGCGTGGAAAGACTAGGTCGTATGGCTTGCGCGCCGGCCACGCCATTCCGGGCGGTAGATCGGGCCAGCCGCCTAGCTTCGAGCAGCCAACAGGCAAATTGCCGGCAGTCGGTTGAGGAATGAGGGCGATGCCCGGCCGAACTAAATCGGTCAGTGCAGTCGAGAGCGATTTTTCA
>DASXPZ010000645.1:0-7565 GCA_036493275.1 Pirellulales bacterium | reverse complement strand
GGCAATCGTGCGAGCTGTGGCCCAAAAAGCGGTCGAGCGGCTGGCTCAGCAAGGCGAAGCGGAGCCACGGCCCAAGATCGTGCAATTTTGCGGCGTCGAGTTCGCGCGGGAATACGCCGCCGCAGTCGCTGGGCGACGCGTGCCAGCCTGGCGAGAGTCGGTGCGCGGGGCCGCGCTGCTGGTTCTGGAAGATATCGAACCGCTACAAGACAAAATCGCCGCGCAATCCGAATTGATTCACACGATCGACGCCATCCTAAACGCCGGCGGCCAGATTCTGGTCACGTCGCGAAAGCCGATCGGAGAGATGGCAAAGCTTCTGCCGGGACTGGTCAGTCGATTATCCGGTGGGCTGTGCCTTGCCATGCCGCGGCCCGAATGGGCAACCCGCGCGGCCCTGCTGCAACAACTGGCCGCGGCCCGAGGCCTGCGCTTGCAACCAAACGCTGCGCGATTGCTGGCAGAGAAACTCGAGGTCACCGCGCCCGAGTTAAGCGGCGCACTGAACGAAGTGGCTGCGTCGCTGACCGTCTCTATTGCGTCTAGAGGGGCCAGCACGACCCAAAACATGACCGGCCGACGTCGTGTAATGGCGCGAGGAACAGAAATCGACGTGGCGGCTGTCCGAGCCTATTTGCATCAGCGAACCGAAAATGGCCGCGTGACGCTCCACGACGTCGCTCGCAAGGCGGCCCGACATTACGGATTGAAAGTGGCCGATTTGCGTAGCGCTTCGCGCCGGCAGGGCGTGGTAGCCGCGCGCAACCTGGCGATGCACGTGGCTCGTCAACTCACGGCCGAGAGCTTGAGCAGCATCGGGGCCTACTTCGGCGGTCGAGACCACACCACCGTGATGCACGGCTGCCAGCGGGCAAAGGAACTGGTGGCCAGCGACCCGCGTTTTCGCCAGGCTGCCTTGCAAGTTCGCGCTGATTTGGGAGTCTAAGGCGCCGGCGCCCTGCGGCGACGATTGAACCCGGGCCGTGGGGAAACCGTGTCAACCGATTGTCTAGAACGAGAGCGAACTGAGGGAACAACGAACACGCAGGTCCGGGGGACCGCCACGAACGAACAACCGCCGACACGCACAGACAAGCTATCGACACACAACCGACTGGTTTTCCACCGGCAAGAATCGGTGGGCGACTGGTCGCAACTGTGCTTCAGAAGCTGGCTTGCAACCTTCGACGATGGGAACCAGCGGCATTTGTTCGTTCGGTTTACTACTCCTACTGATTTCTTAACTACTTAAAGAGATAAAGAAGAGCCGCAGAGAAGATTCCGCGCGAAGGCCCAAAACACGGCCAAACATCATTGGAGGAGGACGGAACGAACCATGCGAGTGACTTGTGATCGCGAAAAACTGCTGCATGCGTTTCAAAACGCCAGCGCCGTCGCACCGGCCCGCAGCCCAAAGCCCATTTTACAAAACGTCAAGCTCGACGCGCGTCCCGATGGCGGCGTGCTGTTGGCGACCGATTTGGAAGTCGGCGTGCGGATCGAGACGCCGGGGATCGAAGCCGACGGCGCCGGCAGCGTGATCCTGCCGATCGGACGCTTTGGCTCCATCTTGCGAGAAAGCTCCGACGCCAAGCTGGTGCTCGAGACCGACGGCAGCGGCGTGATCGTGCGCGGCGAGCGGAGCGAGTTTCGCCTCCCGGCGGAGAACCCGGCCGAGTTCCCCGCCGTGAGCGAGTTCAGCGAAGCGAAATACCACGCCCTGCCGGCGCGGGCTTTGTCGCAGTTGATCCGCCGCACGGTTTTCGCCACCGACAACGAGAGCAGCCGCTACGCGCTCGGCGGCGTGTTGCTCGAACTCTCGGCCGACAAGATTATCGCCGTCGGCACCGATGGCCGCCGCCTGGCCATGATGGAGGCCCCGGCGACGAGCGTCGGTGGCCATGGAACCGGCGACAATATGACAATCGTCCCGACGCGCAGCATGAACCTGATCGATAAGCTGCTGACCGAGCCGGACGCCGAGGTCCACATTGCCGCCCGCGCCAACGAGGTGCTGGTCAAAACGCCGCGGGCGACCTTTTACACGCGGTTGGTCGAGGGACGTTTTCCCAAGTGGCGAGACGTCTTTCCCAAGCGGCCCGATTCGATCCACATCGAGCTGGTGGCCGGTCTGTTGCACGGCGCGGTGCGCCAGGCAGCCATCGTGACCAGCGAAGAGAGCCGCGGCGTCGATTTCACGTTCGGCCAGGGCAAGGTGCTGCTGGCCGGCCGGGCGCCGGAGGTCGGACAGTCTCGCGTCGAAATGCCGATCGCCTATGACGGAACGCCCGTCTCGATCAGTCTCGACCCCCGCTTCTTCAGCGACTTTTTGAAGACGCTTGAGCCGGAAGCCACATTCACGTTGGAATTGAAAGACGCCGAAAGCGCCGCGGTCTGCCGCACGCAAGACGGCTATTCGTACGTGATTATGCCGCTGGCGAGAGATCACTAGTGAAATAGCAACCTCCTTCTCTTCTCTGCGTTCCTCTGCGTCCTCCGCGGTTAATCTTTCTTCCTTTCGGCGAAGAAAGAAGATGAACCGCAGAGAGACGCCGAGGAGGAGAAGGCGAGCAGAATCAGGGCGATTGAATGAACGATACTGTTCTTCATAGAGAATCTGAGCTTACGAATAATCGAACGTCGTATGCGTGAACCCAGTGAAGGATCGATGAGCGCTCCGCGGAAATTTGCCGACGTATTGGCCGAGCTGATGGCGCGGCGCGGCTATTCCCGCCAGCGCTCGCGGACCGACCTGGCCGACGCCTGGCGTTCGGCCGCCGGCGCCTTGATTGCCGATCACAGCCGGCCGGGACTGGTGCGGCGGGGAACTTTGGAAGTGATTGTGACGCACTCGGCCCTGTTACAAGAGCTAAGTTTTCAGAAGGGAACGATCCTGACAAAACTTCAGGAATTGGCCCCTCAGGAAAAAATTGCCGAGTTGCGATTTCGCGTCGGCCCAACCGAATAACAAGGCGAACCGAAAGGTTCGGTGGCCGGGGTCTTCGACCCCGGAAGAATTGCGAAGACTGGCCTCGAAGAGGCCAGCTACAGAAACGGAAAGGATCTCGTAAAACGCTATGTCGAAAGATCCCACGCCTAAAGATCCCACGCCGAACGACCCGGAAGCAAAGCAGCCCGCCCCCGATGCGCCGGCCGCGGACACCACGGCCGGCAATGCGCCCGACATGCCCGAGTATCGCAAGGTGGAAGGGGACTATGATGCCGCGCAGCTTCAATACCTGGACGACTTGGCGCATGTCCGCAAACGCCCCAGCATGTACATCGGTGACACAGGACTGCGCGGACTGCACCATCTGGTGTACGAAGTCGTTGATAATTCGATCGACGAAGCAATGGCTGGATTTGCGCACAGTGTCAGCGTGAAGGTTAACATCGATGGCTCGGTCACTGTCGAAGACGACGGCCGAGGAATACCCGTCGACGTCCATCCGAAGCTCGGTTTTTCCACGTTGCAGGGTGTAATGACCGTGCTGAAGTTTGGCGGAAAATTCAATGAAGGAGGGGCCTATCAGGCCTCCGGCGGTCTGCACGGCGTGGGAGTGACGGTCGTCAATTTTCTTTCAGAATGGTGTGAGGTTGAAGTCTTCCGCAATGGTCACGTCCATCAACAGGAATATGAGCGGGGCATTCCAACCGCTGATGTGCGTCGCGTCGGCGCGTCGGACAAAGTAGGGACGAAGACCACATTCAAGCCTGACTCAGAAATTTTCGGCAACCATAAATTTATCTACAACACGCTCTATAAGCGCCTGCAAGAGCTGGCGTTTTTGAATCGCGGTGTGACGATTGCTTTCAAGGACGATCGTACCGGCGACGGCGACACGTTTTTTTACAAGCGCGGGATTATCGAGTTCGTCGAGCACCTCAACCGCGCCACCGAGGGAGTGCATCCAGACGTCATTTATATTACTGGCGAGCACGAAGGCGTGGGCATGGAAATCGCCATGCAGTATTCGGCCGAGTACACGGAAAATGTTCATTCGTACGTCAACAATATCCCCACGACCGAAGGCGGAACGCACCTCTCCGGCTTCCGCACCGCGCTGACGCGCACGCTCAACAATTACGGCAAGAAAGAGAATCTGTTCAAGGATCTTGCGCCCACGGGCGAAGATTTTCGCGAGGGGCTGACGGCCGTGATTTCGCTCCGCGTTCCGAAGCCGCAATTCGAGGGACAAACCAAGACCAAGCTGGGCAACAGCGAGATCGAAGGACTGGTCAATTCGGCCGTCGGCGAATTCTTGAATCGCTACCTGGAAGAAAACCCCAAGACCGCCAAGGTGATCGCGCAAAAGGGACTGCTGGCGGCCGAGGCTCGCGAGAGCGCACGCAAGGCGCGGCTGATGGTCCGCGAGCGTAAGGGGGCCCTCACCGGCGGCGGCCTGCCAGGCAAGCTGCGCGATTGCTCGAGCAAGGACGTCGAAAAGTGCGAGCTCTACCTGGTCGAAGGTGATTCGGCCGGCGGCAGCGCCGAAGGAGGGCGCTTGCGCGAGTATCAGGCCATCCTGCCGCTCCGCGGTAAAATCATCAACGCCTACAAATCTCGCGAAGACAAAGTTTTGGCGAACGAGGAAGTCCGCAGCATTATCGCGGCCATCGGCTCAGGCATCGGCGACGAAATGAATCTCGCCAAGCGCCGTTACAACAAGATTGTGATCATGACCGACGCCGACGTCGACGGATCGCACATCCGCACGCTGCTGCTCACGTTCTTCTATCGTCAGATGTTTCCGCTGGTCAAGGCCGGGCACGTCTTCGTCGCCCAGCCGCCGTTGTTCCGCGTGAAAACCAAAAAGGAAACCTACTACGTCCAGACTGACGAAGAGATGCGCGGGCAATTGCTCGCGCTAGGCCGTCAGGACGCCGTGTTCGATCCGGGCGATGGCCGCCTGATCCAAGGCGCCGAGATGGCCAAACTCTCGTCGACATTGACGGCGCTCGAAGAATCGCTGGTGGCGCTTGAGCGGCGCGGCATCAGTCTCCGCCGGCACGCGCTGCGGCAAGATCCCGTCACCGGGCGCTTGCCGGTTTACCACGTCTTCTTGGGGACGCAGGAACATTGGTTCAGCACGCGCGAAGAGCTCGACAAGTTCGTCGCCGAGGAAGAAGGGAAAGGCAAGGAGCTGACCGTCTCGGACAAACCGAGCGCTAAGGAAGTCCCGCCCGATGCGCACGGCGCGTCTCCCGCGGCCGGCAATGGCGAGGCCTCGCATCGGCTGCACATCGTGGAGCTGCACGAAGTCCGTTCGATCAACAAGGCGCTGGCCGAATTGGCCACGATGGGTTTCGACATTCAATCGCTGATACCGCAAGAGCGGACCGGCACGGAAGAGTCTCGCTATGTGCTCCGCCGCGGCGAAAGCGAGATCGGCATCGAAGATCTCCGCGGTCTGCTCGCCGCCGTGCGGGCAGCCGGCGAACGAGGCCTGACGATCACCCGCTTCAAGGGGTTGGGCGAAATGAACGCCGAAGAGCTTCGCGACACAACGCTCAATCCGGAGCACCGCACGCTGTTGCAAGTGCGGATGGAAGACGTCTCCGGCGCGGACGAATTGTTCCGCGTGCTGATGGGAGACAAAGTCGAACCGCGCCGCGAGTTCATCGAAAAGCACGCGCTGGAAGTGCGGAATTTGGACGTGTAAACAATCTCGCGCCGCGCTCGAGGCACAAGCATCGAGCAGCGCCTTCCGGGAGGGCGAAGCTCCTGCTGAGCCGCGCGCCGCTTTCGGCGGAGCGTCGAATGGAACGTTTTGCAATGCGCTCTCTACGCTCTATGTAAACGCACCCGAATCGACGTTCCATCCCTTTTGGCTGCGCCCGACTCACGGCACTCTCGGGCTGCATCACGCTTCTTGCTCGGCGGGAGCCTCGCAATCCCGGTTGGTTTCTTTGGCGAACGGATCGGCAGCGAAGTTGGCCGACTGTGGCGGACGGTCGCTGTTCGGACTAAAGTGTCCATCTGCGGCCCGATCCGCGCCGCGCGGGGTTTCATTCGTCCGGGAGCCTGTCGATATGTCACTCGTTCGTTCCATGCTCGCGCTCGCACTGTTGTTTCTGCCGATCTACGCGTCGGTTTTTGCCGCCGAGGGGCTGGAGGCGAGCGCTGTCGATGGCTTGCGACTTAACCAGTTGCAATTCGTCGGCACGCACAACAGTTATCACGTTCGCCCGCCGGAAAAGACGCTCAAGGCCGTGGCCAGCTTGCGGAGCGACGCCAAGGAGTGGGATTACACTCACGCCCCGCTCGACGTGCAGCTCGACCGCGGCGTCCGCAGCTTCGAGCTCGATCTGCATTACAAACAGGGAATCTTCGAGGTGTTCCACGTGCCGATGTTCGATTCGGGCACGACCTGTCCCAAGCTCTCGGACGCCGTCGCCACGGTTCGGGCCTGGAGCGACAAGCATCCGGACCATCTGCCAATTTCGTTTTTGTGCGAGATCAAGTCGGAAGGCCCGAAGCTTGATCGCGCGATCAAGGAAGTCGACGCCGAGGGTTTCGAAAAGCTCGACGCCACGATCCGGGCCGCATTTCCAGATAAACATTTGCTCGCTCCGGACGACGTGCGCGGATCGGATGAAACCTTGCGCGGCGCGGTGCAACAGCGCGGTTGGCCCAAGGTGGCCGAGTGTCGCGGGCGGGTCTTCTTTATCCTGCACGACGCCGGAAAAAATCGAGACATTTACACTGCCGGGCATCCCTCGCAGCGCGGCCGCGCCATGTTCGTGCGCTCCGATGAGCGCCGCGACGACTGCGCCACGATGGTGCTCGACAACCCGCGCGATCGCTCCATTCCGAAAATGGTGGAGCGCGGTTGCATCGTTCGCGCGCGGGCCGACGCCGGTCTGAAGCCTGATACGAAGCGTGAGCCATCGGGACGCGAAGCGGCCTTCGCCAGCGGCGCGCACATTGTCAGCACCGATTTTCCGGCCGGGGAGCCTCACGCCGGCGACGGATACACGGTCGAGTTCGCCGGCGGCGCTCCGGCCCGCGTCAATCCGGTGAATGGGCCCGAAGCGCTGCGCGGCAAGCCGGTCGCCAAGTAGCGGAGGTTCGCGCGAGAGTAGAGTGTGGCGAACCAAGATATTTTTCCAACAACTCCGGACGGAAATCATGAAACCGTGTCATTTGCCGCTATTGGTTGTCGGATTGTTGGCGCTTGTTATCGCCGGCGCCGAGCCCGCCGCTGCCCGGCAGCCGAATATCGTGATCGTGCTGGCGGATGATTTGGGCTATGCCGATCTCGGCTTTCAAGGTTGCAAGGACATTCCCACGCCCCACCTCGATCGACTCGCCGCCTCCGGCACGCGCTGCACGAATGGCTACGTGAGCGGGCCGTATTGCAGTCCCACGCGGGCCGGCCTGATGACGGGGCGCTACCAGCAGCGGTTTGGGCATGAATTCAATCCCGGCGCGGCCAATGTCGGCATGCCATTGAGCGAAACCACGATCGCCGATCGATTGAAAAAGGCCGGTTACGCGACCGGTCTGGTCGGCAAGTGGCACTTGGGGGGCAATCGCAAGTTTCATCCCAACCGGCGCGGCT
>DASXPZ010000644.1:0-6307 GCA_036493275.1 Pirellulales bacterium | reverse complement strand
TTCACCCGCGGCTAGCGCCGATCGGCTCACGGGACTTAATGCGCGCAGGCGATAGTCTACCCTCTCTTTGAATTTCGAAATGCGGTATTCTTGCGCCTATGCAGACGCCCGCCGGAAATGAATTCACTATCGAAGTCGCTTCGCGGCCGTTGCAGCGGCCGGCCTTGGAAATGGTGTTGGGCTTCGTCAGTTCTCGTGGGCGGGGCGAACAAGTCGAGCGGCTGCTGGCGGCGGCGCGCGCTGGGCGGATCTCGCTCGATGGCCTGCTCGTTGCGCTCCGCGATGGCGAACTGGCTGGCGCAGTCTGGTCGCAGCGTCAGCCCGGCCGCGTGGCGAGTCTTTTTCCGCCGGTTGCGGCGCATCCGGAATGGCGCGGCTGCATGGAAGAATTATTGACTGCGGCGATTGCACAACTTGAGGCGAGCGACGTGCGGCTGGCGCAGGCGCTTCTGAAAGACGACCAAGGAGAAGATGCCCAACTCCTGCTGCGACACGGTTTCTCTCGCCTGGCCGACTTGCTCTACATGGTGAGCGTGTCGAAGGACTTTCCCTCCTCGCCGCCGGGGGGCGACTTGGAACTGACTCCGGCGCCGTCGAACGATCTGGCCCGGCTGGCTCGGATCTGTGAGCGAACGTACGAAGGGACGCTCGATTGCCCGGCGCTCAACGGCGTGCGAACGTCGGACGACGTGCTGGCCGGTTACCGCGCCGCCGGGGCCGACGCTCCCCCGCGCTGGTGGATTGCGCGGAGTGGGGGGGACGACGTCGGTTGCTTGTTTCTGGCGGATCATCCCGACGACAAGCAGTGCGAAATCGTCTACGCCGGCCTGGCGCCCGAGGCGCGTGGAAATGGATTCGGCGTCTTGCTCGCGCGGCACGCGCAGTGGCAGACCCGCGTGGCGACGCGCGAGCGACTGGTGCTGGCGGTCGACGCGGCGAACGCGCCGGCGATCGCCGCGTACTCGGCCGCCGGCTTTGTCGTTTGGGATCGCCGCTGCGCTTTGATGCGGATATTCGCTCGCGCCGGCAAGGGCGCCACCGATGCGAAATAATCGATGCGTGCGCGGGTTTGGTGAAGATGAAAATCTCGTGAGCGCCGTTCTCGTGTCGTCGACAGCACTTGCGCCGCGCGCCGTTTTTACGAAGCGCGCGGAGGCCGCGCGATTCGACATTTTTTCCACTCGAAACCGGCGCGCGAAAAAAGTTTTTTGAGGGCCGATTTCGTGCTGCCGCTCGGCGTTTTTTGCGGTCTCGCGCCGCGCGCCGGCGCGCTCCTTTTCGCGCGGCGGCTTTTCTCTTTGACAGCCCCGCTAGCATCCGTACAATCTCGACTCGCAGCCAACGTCGAGGGTGCTGCGAACGACGGCAAATGGGGATGTTTAACGTGGTTGTGAGCTTGGTTTTTAGCTGGTGGGCTGTTGTTCGCAGGTTGGCTGTTTTCTGCTGATTGGCTTTTTCTGCCGATTGGTTCATGCCTGCTTTGGCAGGTCTGATTGGGCCGGATTCCAAACCGTCGTCATGATGGCGCGGTACACGCACGGTAGCGATGCGCGCGGGGATACAGGACGTGATCACACACGATACGGAGATCGTGCCTGCCTTGCAGGCGGCGCTGGCAGCCAAAGTTGGCCAGGCACGTTACAACACGTGGTTCGACGCCAACGCCCGCCTGGCGCATTCCGCTGGTTGCTTGACCGTGCAAGTGCGGAATGAATTCTACTCGAAGTGGCTTCGCGCCAACTTCCGCCAGCCGCTGGAAGAGGCTTGCCTGGAGACGCTCGGCAAGTCGATCCCGCTGGTCTTTGAAGTCGACGTAACGTTTGCGCGAGCCACGCCGAGCGCGAACTCGCAAGATGCGATTTCGCAAAGTGCGACATCTAATTCGCCAAACTCCGCAAAGCTTGCAGAGCCCGCCGGCGCGGCAAACGTCGAAGTCGAGGCTGCTCGGACGAACAGTGCACAATTATTCAGCGCACAAGCCTTCAGCGCGAAGAAGACCAGCGAGTCAGAGAGCCAACCGGTCGGGTTGTCGCAAGCGCTTGGTCGTCGCCCGTTCGCCACGCTGGCCAGCTTTATCGCCGGGTCGGGCAATCGCGTGGCCGCCGCCTGCGCCGCGGAAGTCGCCGAGCAACCGGGGCGCGTCTCGCCGCTGGTGATTCACGGACCCGCGGGCGTAGGGAAGACGCACTTGCTCGAAGGAGTTTGGGGCGCCGCCAAGCGCCTCAATCCGCGCTTGCACGCCATCTATCTGACGGCCGAGCAATTCACCAGCTACTTTCTCGAAGCCTTGCACTCGACTGGCCTGCCGAACTTCCGGCACAAGTATCGCAACGTCGAGCTGTTGTTGATCGACGACCTGCAATTCTTCGCCGGCAAGAAAGTCACGCTGGTCGAGTTGCTCCATACGATCGATACCTTGCAGCGCTTGGGCCGACAGATTGTCTTTGCCGCCGACCGCGCGCCGGCGAACCTGGCGGGGCTGGGACCGGAGCTTGAATCGCGATTGTCTGCCGGTCTCGTCTGCCGGGTCGAACCTCCGGAGCACGCCACGCGCGAAACAATCGTCCGGCAGCACGCCGCTTCGCTAGGGCTTAGCCTGACCGACGACGTCGCCACGCATCTGGCCGGCGCCTTCCGCGGCGGAGTGCGCGAACTGAAAGGCGCCGTCCACAAGCTGCACGCCAGCAGCCGAGCGCTGGGCCGCCCGGCCACCATGACGCTGGTTCACGAAGCGCTCAGCGAATCGTCCGCCGCGGGGCGCGCGGTCAAGCTGGCTGACGTGCAGCAAGCGGTGTGCGAAGTCTTTGGGCTCGATCCCGATTCGCTGCAATCCGGCGGGCGGGCCAGCGCCGTCAGCCATCCGCGGATGCTCGCCATGTGGCTCTCGCGCAAGCACACCCGCGCCGGCCTGGCCGAAATCGGTCAATTTTTCGGCAAGCGCAGCCACACCACGGTGATCTCGGCCAACAAAAAAGTGAGCCAGTGGATCAACGGATCGAAAACGCTGCAACTGGCCGGGAGCCATCTCGGGCTGGAAGACGCCATTCGGCGTGTGGAACAGCGATTGCTGGCGTAAATGGCGCGAACGGTTGGTCGATTGACGACCGAGGCGTACAACGCACTCTTCGCAGGCGTTTCAACAAGCACAGCGCGCTTCTGGAGTTGTCACAAACTGGGATCGACCGCGAAGAAAGTAAATTTAAGACTGCTTCGTCAATTCGTCAGTGACGAATGCCGCATCACCGATAGATACGCCAAGCATTTGCTTTGCCATTTTGATAGCCTCAAAACGCTGTCCTGACTTGACCAGTTGTCGGAGGGCCGCCCTCTGGCGTTCCTCCAAACCGTCAATTCGTGCCCGCAGAAAGCAGGACGAGCAGACGTCTGAGTGTTCTATCTCCCTCAGGATGACGACCCGTTGGCCACAGTGCAAACAATGGTAGTCCTCGTAACGCTCCTGACAGTCGGCGCAGAACATCGAACCAAGCAGAGATGGAGTCGCCGACTTACCGCAGACTTCGCAACGAGGTTCCACCATACCGCCTCCAAAGCACGCAACGAGCATTCCACGGCCGAAGAGCAAGAATGTTCTTGCCCCTTTGGCACTTAGTGGATTCCAGCTGTCGATAATTTTACCGTCCGGCAACACATCTTCCATCTGAAATCTCGCTGTCGGCGGGGTTTGAATGGCGATCTGCTGGCCGGTAGACTCGTGGCTCGCGGATTCATGGTCTTTTTCTTCCGAGAGGTTCTGTCGACACCTGGCCTAGAGTTTGTCGGCCGTTCACAACTACCTTCTAGCGAGGACAACGATGCGCACGCCCATGCTGATCGTACTGACGCTGTTCACCGCCTTTTGCAGCTCCGCGCTGCGCGCGGCGGAAAATCCGATTGTGCCCGATGGGGCCAAGTTGGAATTGCTCTTTACGCGCACCGCCAAGATCAACGGCGGCCTGACGGAAGGGCCGGCCGTGGCGCCTGACGGCAGCGTCTACTTTACCGACATGCCGTTTGGCGCCGATCCCGGCATGATCCTCCGCTTCGATCCTGCCACGCGCAAGATCTCGGTCTTTACCGCCGACAGCGGCAAGGCCAACGGTCTGACGTGCGACGCCGACGGCAACCTGGTCGCCTGCGAAGGGGCCGACGACGGCGGACGGCGCGTCTCGCGCTGGAACGTCAAAACCGGCAAGAGCGAAACTATCGCCGACAAGTTCCAGGGCAAGCGCCTCAACTCGCCCAACGATCTTTGCATCGACCGCCAGGGGCGAATTTATTTCACCGATCCGCGCTACCTGGGCAAGGAGCCGCGCGAGCTCGAACATCGGGCCGTCTATCGGATCAATACCGACGGCTCGGTCGTCGAGATCACGCACGACGTCGAAAAGCCGAACGGCGTCGCCCTCAGCCCCGATCAAAAAACGCTCTACGTCGGCGATCACAATAACGGCACCGACCGGATCGATCCCGCCGCGCCGCCGCCGAAACCGGGGGCGATGAAGGTGTTCGCCTTTCCGCTGAATGCCGACGGACTGGTCAGCGGCCCGAAGAAAACGTTGATTGACTTCGCGCCCGAAATCGGTTGCGACGGGATGTGCGTCGACGTCGAGGGAAACATTTATCTCACGTCGCGCAGTTTGAAGCGGCCCGGCGTGGTGGTGCTCGACCCCAGCGGCAAGGAATTGGCCTTCATCGCCACCGGGCCGGCGAATCAAAAAACAGGCGTCGATCCGGTTGGGCTGCCGAGTAATTGCGAGTTCGGCATCGGCCCTGAAAAAGCCACGCTCTACCTGACCGTCGACAAAAGTCTGTACCGCATCCCGCTGAAAGTGGCCGGTTACCATCCGCCGTCCAAGAAGTAGCGGACGGCGGCGCCGAGCATGACCGGTGGTTTATCGCCGTCGCGAAACGCGGCCGAAGTAGCGGCCCGTTTCGATAGCGTCGAAGACCGCCACCCCCATCATCCAGATGGTGATCAATAACACGAGCATCGCGTTGGTGGCGAACAGGCGCGGATGTTCCTTCGGGTTGATGCAGTAGGAAATGAACAGGAAGACGGCGATCAGCGCCAGTAGCGCCGCCATGTGCGTGCGGCGACGAAATTGTCCGGTTCGATAGTCGCGCTCCGCGGGGTCCATGGGACGAGCACGCCAGACTCGCCAATTTCGCAGATGCTTGCCGATCATCGCTATCGCCAGAACGAGCAACCCCATCGAGATGAACGGCAAGAATCGCATGCTTGGCCTAAGGGAGCGTGTTGGTCGAATAGTAATCAATTGGCCGCGCGTCATCCTGCGCCAAGGAGCGATCTCTCGCAAGCCGCATCGTCAGGAAAAGCCTTCCGGCAGACGTAACTCGGTCAATTCGCGCGGATCGTCGAAGTCTTGCCATTTTGCCCGCGGGACGCCGTCGAACGCCAGCGAAAAACGTTCACTCCGCGCAGATTCTCCACTACTGTTGCGAATCAGCACCGCTTGAATTTGCTCAGGAAACGCGCGGGCGAGATCGGCGTAGACCTCCGGGTCGCGCTCGCCCGAATCGCCAACCAGCACGAAGCGGCGGCGTGGGAAGTTGGTGATCATCTCGTGGATGATCCGCTGCTTGAGATCGCGGTCGGCGTCGGCCCGCAGCGTGTGCCCTTCGCGCCAGCGGAAATGCCGCAAATGGAACGCGCCGCGCGGGAAACCGGCCGTGGCGGTGAACTCGGCAAGTGGCTCATATAGCTGCCAGGGACTACGCGAAACATAGTGAAACGCCGCGCCGGCCGCCTGCCAACGGGCGTACAACTCGGCCATCCCTTCGACCGCCTCGAACTCGCGCGTGAAGGTCTGCCGCAGCAATTTCCGCCGTCGCCCCACGTGCGTGACTTTGATCGTGTCGTCGATGTCCGAGATGACCGAGAGACCACCGTCGGGCAGAAGATGGACCGCGCCGCCGGCTTGACGCGAGTCCGTGGCTGGCAGGACGGCGGCGAACGGAATCCAGCGGTCGCCCGAGTGCTCCGGATCGTCCATCACGCCGGGCTCGCCGGTGGCCGCGACGATTTCCGTCGGCAATCGCAACACTTCGTAAAAATGGCCGTTAGCTCCCGATGGAGGCAGGGAATAGTCGACGCCTCCGACGCGAACCGTCACCCGCTTGTCTCCCAAGTTGTCGACTAGAAAGGCCCGCGCGCGGCGGTCGAGCATCTCGGTTCCGGGGTCGTGCGCGCGGAGTCGGAGCAGACGATGCAGAATGGCCAGCGCCGCCTGTCGACGGCGCGAATCTTCTTCCGGCCGAAAGACCCAACCGTGGATCGGCAGCAGCC
>DASXPZ010000643.1:0-1538 GCA_036493275.1 Pirellulales bacterium | reverse complement strand
CGTTTGATTTCTTTATCCCGATGGCCAGTTTGCCCAACCGACTGGGCATCACCGATCGAAACGTTCCCCAGCAGGTCCCGTATGTGTTTCCCGATCCGGATCGGGTCGAGCATTGGCGGGCCGCCCTCCATCCCATCAGCGGCTTTAAGGTCGGCATCTGCTGGCAGGGCAGCCGAACGTACGACGACGACTTTTTGCGCTCGTTCCCGCTCAGTCACTTCGCCCCGCTGGCCGAAGTTCCTTCCGTTCGCCTGATCAGCCTTCAAAAAGGCTTTGGCGAAGAGCAGATCGCAGCAAATCGGGATCGGGTTCCCGTGACGATTCTCGACGGCCTCGACGAGACCGGCGGCCCGCTCGTGGACACGGCCGCGGTGATGCAGCACCTCGATTTGGTGATCACGTGCAACTCGGCGATTGCCCACTTGGCCGGCGCCCTGGGCGTGCCCACCTGGATCGCCCTCTCGACCGCGGCCGAATGGCATTGGCCCCGCGACCGCAGCGATTCTCCGTGGTATCCGACGGTGCGCTTGTTTCGGCAGAAGACGTTCGGCGATTGGGCCGGCGTCTTCGCGGAGATGCGAGAGGCATTGGAGCATCGAAGCGCATCGCCGTCGGCCCGACCCATCGCGAAACCGCTCCCCGCCATGTCCATTCCGACCGCCATCGCCCCGGGGGAACTCATCGACAAGCTCACGATCCTGGAAATCAAGGCCGAGCGGCTTGGCGCCGGGCCGAAGCTCGACCATGTTCGCCACGAGTTGGAATTGCTTCGCGCTGCGCGCGACGCCTCGATTGTCCATCATGCCGAAGTCGATGCGTTGGTCGCCGACCTGCGGCGCGTGAACGAACAGATTTGGGAGATCGAGGACGCCATCCGCGCGTGCGAACAGCGGCAGGACTTTGGCCCCCAGTTCATCGAATTGGCCCGCTCCGTCTACCGCACCAACGATCACCGGGCGAGCCTGAAGCGGCAGATCAACGACCTGCTCGGTTCAGCGATCGTCGAGGAAAAGTTGTATCGGGCGTATTAGGGGGGGTCGGCGAGTCGCATCGCGAAACGGGGTGGCAGCGTGGCGACCCGCCAAAAACAAAACTCAATATCGGTTCGCGTAACGGGACCAGATGTAAGCAACGGCAATCGGCACGCCGACGATCACAAACTGTGCCACGGCGCCGAATGTCTCCAGTAAGTCTCCAAACGCATCCGGGCGCCAGTCAATGGCGATTCGCCAGGCGATGTGCATGAGCCAGAAATTGGCAGTGAGGGTCGCTGCGATCACGAGCAATCCCGCGGGCACTCCATCCGCGCTGACCTTGGTCCGCCCGGTCACCAACTGACAGCCCCGGACCGCCAGCCAAAACGGTACTAAGCCTGACAGGAACTCGAAAATGCCATGTGCCGAAGTGTCCGGCCGGAGCAGTGGCTCTTGACCGAGCAAGGACGGCATCGCAATGCCCACACAAATCAAAAGCGGGAGAACCGTGATCACTCCGAATTGAATGAGCGCCTCAAGTCGTCGCCAGCGGGCGGACTCGGG
>DASXPZ010000642.1:0-5503 GCA_036493275.1 Pirellulales bacterium | reverse complement strand
CGGATGTTGACTCTCTTCCAACAAATCGATCCGCGCTGCGTCGAGTTGTCCGCGGCAGTGGCGGAACACGCGGCCCACGCGCCGCAGCCCAAATTGACCAAGGTCCTGATCACCAGCGAAGGATTGCCGGCCGTTCGCTTGCACACGCAGGGGGACGATTTTCTTAAGGAGACGCACTTTCTCGAGCGGGGCGATCCGAATCGCAAGAAAGAAGTCGCCACGCAGAGCTTCCTTCAAGTCCTGATGACCTCGCCCGAGGGAGAACGCTCCTGGCAATCTCCACCGCCCGAGGGTTGGCGAACTTCGTATCGCCGCCGCGCCATGGCCGAGTGGGCCACCGACGTCGAGCACGGCGCCGGCCACTTGCTGGCGCGGGTGATCGTGAATCGACTGTGGCAGCACCACTTTGGCCGCGGGATCGTCGGCACGCCCAGCGATTTTGGCACGCAAGGCGAGCGCCCCACGCATCCCGAATTACTCGACTACCTGGCCGGCGAATTGATTCGCGGCGGCTGGAAGCTGAAACCGATTCATCGGCTGATCATGACCAGCGCCGTCTATACCGAAGGCTCTCAGTCCGACGCGGCCCGCGCGGCGGTCGACACTGATAACAAGTTGCTATGGCGTCGGCAGCGTCATCGGCTCGAAGCCGAGGTGATTCGCGACGCCATGCTGGCCACGGGCGGCATTCTGGACGAAACGCTGCTCGGCCCCGGCACGCTCGACGAGAATCATCGCCGCCGCAGCATTTATTTCACCGTCAAGCGGAGCAAGCTGGCGTCGATGATGGTATTGTTCGACGCCCCCGACGCCCTGCAGGGTCTCGGCGCCCGATCGAGCACGACGATCGCCCCGCAGGCCCTCCTGTTGCTGAACAATGCGACTGTGCGAGATTCAGCCCGCGCGTTCGCCGCGCGGGCTACGACCGACGTTGCTCCCGGCCCCGACGCTGGCGCCACGGCGGTACGCCGCGCCTACCTAATGGCCTTGTCGCGCCCGCCCGATGAGACCGAATTGGCCGACGCCCTGGCGTTCCTTGAATCGCAGTCGGCCCAATACGCCGCCGATGGCAAGGCCGACGGGCGACAGTTAGCTATGGCCGACTTCTGCCAGGTGCTACTGGGGCTGAATGAATTTGTGTACATCGATTAAGTCATTTGGATTTAGGCGACCACTATGAATGACATTGCCAAACTATTCGCCACGCCCGCGACCGCGTATCGCTCGCGCCGAGATTTTCTCCGCACGGCCGGTGGCGGGATGGGTCTACTCGCCCTGGCCGGATTGCTCGACGCGCAAGCGGCCGCGGGCGCCACCGCTAGCAGCCCGATCGCCAAACCGGCCATCAATCCGCTGGCGCCGCATGCGAGCCATTTTCCGGCTAAGGCACAGAGCGTGATCTGGCTCTTTATGAACGGCGGGCCCAGCCAGGTTGACACCTGGCAGTACAAGCCGGAACTCGAAAAGCGCGATGGGCAAGAGCTTCCCGGCTTCGACAAGAACACCGGCTTCTTCGTCGAGCAGGTGGGCCCGCTGATGAAGTCGCCTTTCAAGTTTGCCCAGCATGGCGAGTGCGGGGCGTGGGCTTCGGAAATCTTTCCGAACATGGCGCGACATGTCGACGACATGGCCTTTATGTACGGCTGCTTTACCGAGACGAACAACCATTCGCCGGCACTGTTTCAGGTCAACACCGGCTTCAGCCGGATGGGTTTCCCCAGCGTCGGGGCTTGGGTCACCTATGGGCTAGGCTCGGTCAGCCAGAACCTGCCGGCGTTTGTCGTGATGTACGACACGCTGGGGCGCGGTCTGCCGAAGGGATACGCGCAGAACTGGGGCGCCGGGTTCCTGCCAGGCATCTACCAGGGGACCGCGCTCAACGCCCAAGGGGCGCCGATCGAAAACCTGGCCCGCGCTGATGGCGTGACCGACGCCGAACAGCGCAGCCAGTTGGCGCTGCTGAATCGATTGAATCGCCATCACTACGAAAAAAATCCGGCGGAAACCGAGCTGGCGGCGCGGATCGAAAGCTTCGAGCTGGCCTATCGCATGCAGATGGCCGCCCCCGAGGCCTTAGACGTCGAGAGCGAGCCGGCCAACATTCAGCGGCTCTACGGCCTCGATAATCCCAAGTGCAAGCACTTTGCCCGGCAATGCCTGACCGCCCGGCGAATGATCGAGCGCGGCGTCCGCTGCGTGCAGATCTACAGCGGCGGGACGGAGAACGAAAAGAGCTGGGACGGCCACTCCAACATCGCCGACAACCACCGCGGCTTCGCTGGCGAGACAGACGTACCCATCGCCGGGCTATTAGCCGATCTCAAGCAGCGCGGGCTGATGGATTCGACCCTGGTCGTTTGGAACGGCGAGTTCGGGCGGCTGCCGATCGTGCAAAAGGGAGGGACCGGCCGCGACCACAATCCGCACGCCTTCACCACCTGGATGGCCGGCGCGGGCGTAAAGGGAGGAACGCTCCACGGCAGCACCGACGACTTCGGCCACAAGGCGGTGACCGGCCGCGTGAGCATCAACGACCTCCACGCCACGATCCTCCACCTGCTGGGCATGGATCACACGAAGCTCACTTACCATTTCAACGGTCGCGACTTCCGCTTGACGGACGTGGCCGGGGAAGTGGTGAAGGCGATTTTGGCGTAGGCAGGCTGAACGATTCAATTGGTTCGACCAACTCGTTTAGAGTCTCTAACTCAACCTAATTGTGGTTAGAAAACGCCTAGTTTTCAGCAGTTTTGGAGGGGTTAAGTTAGGCGCTCTTAGGCTGCGAGTCGGATTGCGGAGGAGTTCAAATGCGATACAGACTGTCGAGCTTATTGACGTCTGTCGCAGTTATCGCCGCAACGATATGGTTCGGTATTCAATTGAGTAAGTGGCGTGCTCCCAAGACTGCGTTCTCCGCAGACGACGTTACCATCGTGGCGAATGCGCTAGGAGTGCAACTCCCTGCCTCTACGACCCTCGATTTCGGGCGATACTCTCACGGAGCAGGCGATACGGACGTTGTGATTCGAGGCCAGATTACTGTTGAAGCAGCTAAAGAGCTGCTTGCGAGTCTTCGAGAGGACTCGGGAGCCAGTGGCTGGAAAACGTCGTCTGAACGCGAATCGGGTTGGCATTCCTTCAGCTTCATGTCTATCGATTCAACATTTGAATCTACTCACCGAGCGATCGATCTCATTCTGGCGGCCCCAGGCACGAAAGCTGTTGTCTTCTGTGTGCCGCAGAGGGAGATGGTTTGCGTGTACTTCTGTTTCGCAAATGATGTACCCTCTGAATTGACGCGCTGCATCCTCGGTTTCTGGTGGTTTATTCAGTAGGTTAATCGATATGCCTTTTCAGTTGAATCTGCGCGACGCGCCAATGTCTCTGGCCTTGTCGGCTCCGCGTGACGTCGCGGATTCATTCCATTCTTTTCTGGTGCAAACCTAGGCCATTCGATGTACATTCCGCCACCGTTTGCCGAGCAGAATGTATCGCGACTGCATGCCTTCATCGAGCAAAACAGCTTTGGGCTGCTGGTGACGCGGGAGCAAGGGGCGCCGGTGGCGTCGCATTTGCCGTTTTTGCTCGATCGCTCCGTGGGGGAGCGCGGTTGCCTGGTCGGTCACATGGCCCGCGCCAATCCGCAATGGAAAGGGACCGCAGGGCAAATGACGCTCGTCGTCTTTTCCGGGCCGCACTCCTACATTTCGCCCACCTGGTACGAGGCGCCGAAGACCGTGCCGACGTGGAACTACGCCGCGGTCCATGCGACGGGGCCGCTTGAGATCATCGAAGCGCCGGGCGAACTGCTTGATATTTTGCACGCCACGGTCGCCCGGTACGAAGGCCGGATGCCCAATCCCTGGTCGTTCGACAAAGTTGACATATTCATCGAGCAGATGGTCCAGCAGATCGTCGGTTTTCGGATCGAGATCCGTTCGCTCGAAGGAAAGTGGAAGCTGAATCAAAACCATCCGGCCGAGCGCCGCAAAAAAGTAATCCGCGCTCTGCGAGAGCTTTCGGACGAAAACTCGCAGGCGATCGCAACACTGATGGAAGAGACGCTGCCACACGAAAAACGCCAGTGAGCCCCGAGGCGCTAGCCGCGGGTTCTTCGTATTTCGGCGCCACTCGCACTTTCACCGGCGGCTAGCGCCGAACCGCTCACAGCGAAGAACACATGGCCGAGGCCGACGAGAAAGCGCTCGGGAGATATGTTGTCTTTAAGCGTTTACAATAAGTACGCACATTCGCGCCTCTCCTCATCCAGTTCACCGACGAACGCTTCGCGTCGGCGCCAGAAACCACCTTTCCCCGAGGGGGAAGGGACGCGAAGGAAGGCGCCGCACCATTAGAGCCCCCTTTATGATGACCACGCCCCGGCTGATTGCGATTGGCGACGTGCATGGCTGCATCCATGCGCTCGATGCACTGCTCGCCGCGATCCAACCTTCGCCGCAAGACCAACTTATTTTTCTCGGCGATCTGATCGATCAGGGGCGCGACACGCGCGATGTGCTTCAGCGACTGATTACGCTTGAGCGCGAGTGCCAGGTAGTCTTGATCCAGGGAAACCACGAAGAGATGCTCTACGCCGCGCGCGCCAGCGAGCAGGCGCTCCGTTACTGGGAAAACTGCGGCGGCGTCAACACGCTCAATTCGTACCATTTTGGTGGCGTGCTCGAACACATTCCGGCCGAGCATTGGGCATTACTGGATCGCTGTCGTCCTTACTATGAAACGGATGAATTTATTTTCACGCACGCTCATTATCTGCCCGAACTGCGGATGAGCGAGCAGCCTGCGCATCAATTGCGCTGGGCGATGTTCGACCCGGCGGAAACGCTGCCTCACGTTTCAGGCAAGCCGGTGACCGTAGGGCACACGGAGCAGAAGGACTCCGAAGTGCTCGATCTCGGATACGCCACTTGCATCGACACCGCTTGCTGGCGGCACGGCTGGCTGACGGCACTCGATGTCCGCACCAAGGAAACGTGGCAAGCCAGCCGCTGGGGGTTGATGCGCGATACCGATGAGCCAAGCCACCGCGGCGCCGTGCCGTTGTGGAAGGCGCCCGCGCACGCATAATTCGGCTATTTGCCGATCGGCCGCTGTCCCCACGGCATTGGCATGGTCGGCGGCGTGCGATGGCGGTCACGTCGCGCGTCCTTTGGGCGGCCGTGGAAATAGTTGACGAAGCGGACGAGTTGCTTGACCGCTTCTTCGTACGCCTGTCGCCCTTTCTCGGCTGTGGCCAGTTCGGCCTCGCCCAATACGCCCGTCTCGGAATAGCTGCTGGTCCAAGAGATTACCGTCGATGGGCCGGCCGCAAACAGGTCGACCCAATTGAAAGGGCTGTTGTCTTCGTTGAAGCTGATCACGCCGCTTTTGATTTTGTCTTTGCGCACGTTGTCGCCATCGAGATAGAGATAGAGCGAGGTCTCCAACTCGCAAGCATGGGCACAGCCGCCGGGAAATTTGCTCTGCCGCCAACTGGGCAGAA
>DASXPZ010000641.1:0-1789 GCA_036493275.1 Pirellulales bacterium | reverse complement strand
GGGCTCATCACCTGCATTCGGAAGCATCCGCCGGAATTCAGTCAGAATTTCCATTGGTGTCGTCGCGCGTAGAGATTCAATTCGGCCGGAAAGCTTTACGATCCGCTTTTTTTGCTGTGCCGTGAGTTTCACCGACGGCATCTCCCCGATCTTTGCTCGCAGAACTTGGATTCTTGCGTCGCGCACCCTTCCTGCGGCCTTGAGGAACTTATACTCGCTCGCGGTTTTGCTCAGCAATGTGCGCAGCGTCTCGGCTCTTTTCTCAAGGGTCAGCTTTGTTCTGGGCAGTTTTTGCACTGGTAGTTGCCCCGACTCCCAGCGATACGGGTTGCGGGATGTGGGTTCAAGCCTATTCTTGCGGCACGCCTAAACGCTCAAGCAAATAGCCAAAGCTGATCGCCGTAAGCGCCAGCGTTGCAATCAACGCCAGCGGCGTTTCACAATGAAGCCCAGCGGCTGTGTTGATTTTCAAGTGTTTTTTAGCTGGCATACAGGTCCTTCCAGGGAGTTTGATGTTTGAGCATGGCGTTGAGAATGACCAACAATTTGCGCATACAGGCGGTGATGATGACTTTGGGTTTCTTACCTTGTGCGGCCAGTCGTTGGGCGAAGGCACGAATCACTGGGTTGCAGCGCCTGGATGCCAACGCCGCCATGTACAGGGTTTGACGAACGGTCTGTCGTCCTCCCCGGATGCGTCGTGTTCCGAAGTGACGTCCGCTGTCGTCGTTGAACGGCGCTAAGCCGACCAGGGCGCTAATGGTTTGACGATTCAACCGACCCAACTCGGGCACTTCGGCCACCAGCGTGGCGCTGGTTACGTTGCCGACGCCAGGCGTTGTGCTCAGCAACTCGATCTTGGCGCGCCAATCGTCGTCGGATTGGAGCAGCCGAGCGATCTCGGCTTCGATCTGGTCGATTTGCGAGTCCAGCGTCTTCAGCATTCGTCGGATGCTCTGCTGGGCGGCCCGGACGGTGACGTGGGGTTGGCGATTGGACTCCATCGTTCGCAGGTCGATGAGTTGCCGACGACGGGTGACCAATTGCGTCAATTCGGCGCGTCGGGCCGGGTGTTCTTCGAGCAAACGGGGCTGCACCAGTTCTCCGAAACGAGCCAGTACGGCGGCGTCAATGCGATCCGTCTTGGCGAGAATTCCCAAGGCTTTGGCGAAGTCGCGAACCTGCCGCGGGTTGACCACGGCCACGGAGTAACCCGCTTCCAATAGCGCGGCGACCAGGCGACGTTCGTAGCCGCCGGTGGCTTCCATCACGACACGAACTTGCGCCGCGGGAGGCAACTGTCCCATCAACAACTTGAAGCCCTCGGGGGAATTGGCGACTTGCAACCGGTGCGACTTCTCGGCCGCGCTCCCAGCGACATCCAACGAATCTTTGGCGACATCGATTCCGATCCACGTGACCACCGCAACATCCTGTGACATGGAATTGTCCCTTCCTTGCAAATGCGAGCTCGATGTGGCGCCGGGGCGCCGTCGGCTCTGGCGGCTGTTCGGGCTTGAAATTCCAGGCCGACCGCGATCACGCTGGGCTGCGGCGTCGGACGCGCCAAGGGTCGTTCGATCTCCGGTCGGCCGCCGGGCGCGATTTTTTGCGTGGGGCTGCGCAGCCCCACGCAAAACCTCCTTCCCAGCATGTTCTAAGATAGCCGGATCTGCTTTTCTGAACATACAAGGGCTCGTCGCGCACGCGACGAACCCTGGGGACACGATGGCCAATGAACCATCAACCCCGAAAGGGGTTGCACACGGGTGCGTCGCCGAGTGAAACC
>DASXPZ010000640.1:0-2594 GCA_036493275.1 Pirellulales bacterium | reverse complement strand
CAGCAACTTTCCGGTCGATAGCCTGATTGGAAGTTTCGATACGATCTTCGATGGCTTCTTTGAATCGGTCGTCGCCTTCTCGCTCGCCGATCATCACAAACTCTTTCGCGACAACGCGACGCGGATCTACCGGCTTTAGGTAAGCGCCTCGCGCACTGCGGCAGCCCTTGTCAATCAGGGTACGGGATATGACGCGGACTGGATCAGGGCGCTCGCCAGTGAGGAGCGTACCGTGCGCGAGACTTGGTTGAACGGCTCTTCAAGAAGACCAAGCAATGTCGCCGTATCGCCACCCGCTACGACAGGCTCGCAGCCAACTATCTTGCCTTCATCAAGCTTGCGTCTATACGGATTTGGCTACGTGCTTATGAGTCCGCGCCCTAGCTCGTCGGTGCTTGCTGTCCCTCGCGGGACGATGGATGAGGTGAGCTCGTATGTCCGCTTGGACCTGCCGTCACCCTGACGGCAAGGCCGCCACTTAGATTGTTCCACCTCGTCTTCGAATCCCATACTGGAAGGGCCTACGCGCCGATTCCGAAGAGAAGCACGAGCCCGTGAGCGACATCGACGCTGCAGCGGTGGATAGCCTGAAAGCGCCTGACCTCGAACGGCCGATTAGAGAAGCGGACGTCGATGAAGCCACCTTTGACTCTTCAATGAGTTGCCGCATGATCGGAACAGACGAAAAGGCTCTTTGATGCCGTTAGCGGGAGGAACAAAAAATGGCAAATGACAGCGCGCTTCCGGCCTATCTTGCCGGCGTTCGAGTTCTGGACCTGACCCAGTTCGAAGCCGGACCTTCCTGCACCGAGGCGCTCGCTTGGCTCGGCGCAGAGGTCGTCAAAGTGGAAAACCCGCAAGGCGGCGAAGCGGGCCGCTTCACGTTGCGCGCGGCGTCCGGCCAGAGCCAGGATTCCTGGTATTTCCTGTTGTTCAACGCTAACAAGAAATCCATCACGGTCAATTTGAAAACTGAGCGTGGGCTCGAACTCGTTAAGACCATGGCCAAGCGCGCCGACGTCATGGTGGAGAATTTCGCGCCCGGTGCCATTGAGCGGCTGGGGCTCGGCTACGACGTGGTGCGCGCCGTCAATCCGAGCATCGTCTACGCACAATTAAAAGGGTTTGGCACCGGCGGACCCTACGAGAACAACCTCGCCTTCGACATGATCGCGCAAGCGACCGGCGGCACGATGAGCATTACCGGCGAGCCCGACGGACCGCCGCTTAAACCCGGCGTGACGCTCGGCGATACGGGTACCGGCATGCTGCTCGCCATCAGCATTTTGGCGGCGCTGTACCGGTGCCGCATTACCGGCCAGGGCGAGCGCATCGAAATCGCCATGCAGGACGCCATGCTGCAATATATCCGCGTGGCGCTTTCCGCCCAGGCGATGCAAGGCGTGGCAGCCAAGCGCAATGGCGCCAAGATTGTGTCCGGCTTCGCGGTGCCGAGCGGCACCTATCCGTGCAAACCCGGCGGACTAAACGACTACGTCTATGTCTATACCAGCCGCACCAATCCGGCGCATTGGCGGCGACTGCTCGAAGTGATCGGACGCAAGGACCTGATCGGCGATGCGCGCTTCGACACGGGGGCGGCGCGCCTGGACCACGAGCTTGAGATCGACGAAATGATAGCCGCTTGGACGCGCCAGCACGACAAACGAGAGGCGATGCGCGTGCTCGGAGACGCCGGCGTACCGGCAGGCGCCATCTTCGATACGATGGAGTTGACCGACGAGGCGGATTTCGAGCGGCGCGGCATTATGCAGACAATGCAGCATCCAACCGCCGGCCCCTTTAAGATGCCGGGCTGGCCGGTGCGCTTCGGTGGGCGCACGCCGAGCGTCGAGCCGGCGCCACTGCTCGGACAGCACACCAATGAAGTCTTGGGGGAATGGCTTGGTCTTGATGCGGGCCAGATCGCGCAACTCGGCAAGGACAATATCATCTAAGGGAAGGGACAAGACATGGCGGAGCTCACTGGCTCGGAGATCCTGGCAAAATCGTTGAAGAACGAAGGTACCGACATTCTCTTCTTCCTCATGGGCGGGCCGATGCTGCTTGCCGAGTCCTCCTGCATCAAGGAAGGGATCCGTCCGCTCGACGTGCGCCACGAGCAATCCGCCGCTTTCATGGGTCAGGCCTACAGCCGGCTATTGCAAAAGCCCAGCGTCTGCATGGCCGCAAGCGGTCCCGGGACGATCAATCTCACCACCGGCGTCGCCAACGCGCTGATCGATTGCTGCCCGCTCGTGGCGATCGGCGGCTCGAGCCCGATTGGACAAAACGGCCGCCAAGTTTTCCAAGAGATCGACCAGCTTGCCATCATGAAGCCCTGCACCAAATGGGCCGATCGCGTCTACAACATCAGGCGCATCCCCGAACAGGTGAATGTCGCTTTTCAGAGAGCGATGACTGGCAAGCCGGGCCCGGTTTATCTCGATTTCCCCGGCGATATTCTCTACGCCAAGATTCCTGAGGAACAGGTCGACTGGAGCCTTTCCGGCCGGCCGCTGTTAAACGCGCGGCCGCTCGGCGATCCCAACCATGTTGATGCGCTGGTCGACGCAATCGCCAAGGCACGCCAG